>CALRQQ020000237.1:0-5971 GCA_943370345.1 Chitinophaga pinensis | reverse complement strand
TATGATAATCGAGGTAATCGATCTTAAGCCCCGCCTTCAATGCCTTTTCGATCTGAGCGCGTAACTCCAGTTCTATCTCGGAAAGCTGCGGATTATTGGCAAATAGTTTCGCTCTTGATGGGAAGAAATGCCCGAGAGAATCTACCAGTGAGGGTACTTGTTTTACACCGGCCACCGGTCCCCAACGGTACTGTTTCCACTCTGCATTTAATGTGAGGTGAATACCCACGGATACCTGCGGGTATTGCTTCAGCAGTTCCACGGCTTCGCTGAACCAGGAACAGGGAACCATGACCGACATGGAAACCGGTATGCCGCTATCCAATACTTTTTTGGCGGCCCTGTTCACAGAATGACTCATTCCGATATCATCACAACGGATAAGCACCGGTATTTTAGTTGGCTTGTCCGTTTGTGCTGCGGACATCATACTAAGAAAAAGAAGGCTGATAAAAAGAAGGGAACGCATATCATTGCTTTAGGGTATTAAAGCTAAGTAATAATCAGTTCCCCTGCCGGCTTGAAGAAATGGCTGAAATGAATTATCTTACTGTATCATTAAACCTCTTCCGGCATGAGCAAAAAAACCAGCGCAAAAGCGGCTTTCGAGCAAAGCCGTTCCACTCATTTTGATCCCTATAAAATAAATGATTCCGGTAAAGATGTCCAGGTCAAAGTGATTCCAGGCGATTCCGGCCAATCATCCGTCACCGAAGCCTGGCTAGATGATAAAGTCATTTTAAAGAATCATCCCGGGCCGCTGGACTGGCTGACCATCGGCACCAACCAATCCCTCCGCGGCAAATACCTGGAACTCTATACCACGGTCACAGATATAGCCGGACAACCCGACAAGACCAGTTTTGATTTTCGGTTACGCGGAGGCGTGATCCCCTATAAATACTACACGGAAAAAACAGTCACCATCCAGGGAGCAAGTGTATCCTATAAGATCAGCATATTCTTCACCATTCATTGATCCGGTATGAAACGAATTCTGACTATACTATTTGCCGCCTTCCTGTATGCCCTGCCGGCTATGACACAGGTAAGTACAGATACAACCATCCGGCTGGACCTGCTGAAATCGCCGGCCTCCCCGGCCTTTAATATCCTGGGAATAGCGCAAAGTGATATTGAACGTCCCGCCGATCTGAATGCTTTTGCCCTCTCCGTCCAGAACGCGACCAACAATTTCACCTCGATCCCGGAGAGTTATGCTTTTCAGATCGCCCCTTTCCTGATGGGAAAGAAAAAATATAGCCTGAATCAGTTCGATGATAACCGGCAGGCATTCAAACAAAGTTTTCAGTTATCGGCCGGCTATACACATATGGGACCCAAGGGTAAAGAACAGGTGGACTCCCTGAAGACCACTAAACTGGGACTGGGGATCAAATTTTCATTCATCCGTCCGCGCTGGACAACAGATACAAGGAATAAATACACGGCAGTAAGAACCGCCCAGGGAAAGCTGATCGAAGAGCGACGTAACTATGAAGCTAAGCACCCGCAATACACGAAACTGAAAGAGAAAAAACAGCGGCTGCAGGTACTGGAGATGAAGACCGGTCTGAAAGAAGCAGAGCAACAGGAATTCAACCAGCTGATCGTGGATATCCGGAAACTGGAAGAAAGCATTGGGAAGGACTATGAGGATGTATTACCGGATGGCGAAGCCTTTGCCGCTGCCCGGAAGGCTGCCACGGCATTCAAAACAGAACGGGCCGGATTCTTCCTCGATTTCTCCGGGGGTATGGCCCTGGATTTTCCGGATAACCGCTTTAATAACTCGGATGTATACCGGGCCGGTATGTGGCTGACCGGGGGCAAGGAAAACGGGAATAAAGGCATCAGCTCGCTGTTCATTCTCCGCTATCTCTATAACCCTACAACCTTGTTTGCTGCCCCTTCCGGTTTACTGAAAGGCGGCAAATTGTCCACCTTTGATATGGGCGGGCGGTTCCTGCTGGATGTATCCCGCGAAAAATTTGTGCTGAGTGCTGAAGCACTTTACCGCAGTATCCTTGGCAGTTCGTTGGTGGATCCCTCCTGGCGCCTGGTAATGAATGCCGAGTATGACCTCGGCAGTAACCGTAAACTGACCTTTGCCTTTGGCCGTGACTTTGATGGCACGATCAGCAAAGGAGGAAACCTGGTGGCCATGATCAACCTGATCGCCGGATTTGGCGGGGACAGGAATATCGCTGACTGATCACCGTATGTTCCTATTAAACCGGAATTTAATATGGCTAGTTATTCATACGTATTTTTCAATTCTGGTTAACCCCTGAAGTACCGATTGCTTTTAAAAACCAATGGCGGATACTATTTTAGCCTTTCTATTTTTTATACCATGTACCCGGCTATCAGCATCCCCAACGAAGTTTATGATCTCCTGCAGATCGATGTCAATGACCCTGTGCCCTTCCGGCACCTGGAATACGCCATCCTGAATAATGAACGGGCCACCATCCGAAAAGGGTACTTCAAGGGCTTCTATACCCAGCTACGGCTGTCACACCTGCCTGATGGTCTCTATTTTCTGACCATTGGTGCATGCCCTTCCGAAAGCACCGAACACCGCTTCATCAAACGCTCCCTCTAACCGGCCCGGACAATTCTGTCAGAATCACAAAGAAAGTTCTGCAGCCAGCTGACTGCCAACTGCCAGCTGACGGTTTTTCCGTACATTCCCTTTATGCTTACCACTACCTTCCTCCTCTATGGAGCCAATGGCTACAGCGGGGAACTGATTGCCCGCTATGCCAGCCAGTATAACCTGCACCCGATCCTCGCAGGCCGCAGAAAAGAAGCTATAGAGCCGCTTGCCGTCAAATACGGACTTCCTTACCGGATATTTGATGTGACTGATACACCCGCCCTGCTGCAGGCACTGAAAGAAGTGAAAGTGGTGATCAATGCGGCCGGCCCGTTTGACCAGACAGCCCGGCAAATGGTGGAAGCCTGCCTGCAGACCGGCACCCACTATCTCGATATCAACGGGGATATTTCAGTATTTGAAATGATCAAACGATACGACGATGCCGCAAAAAAAGCCGGCATCCTTTTGCTCCCGGGAGCAGGTTTTGATGTGGTACCTACTGACTGTCTGGCCCTGCAACTGAAAAACAGGATGCCCGATGCCGTTTCACTCAAACTCGCGTTTGCTACCCTGGGCGGTGCACTCTCGCATGGTACCGCCACAACCATGGCCAACAAATTGGGCGAAGGAGGGGCCGTACGAAAAAACGGAAAGATCATTCCCGAACCACTTGGCCGGCGCGGAATGTGGGTGGACTTTGGTCCGAAACGGTTATTTGTCATGCGTATTCCCTGGGGCGATATCTCCACGGCTCATTTTACTACCGGTATCCCGGATATTGAATGCTATACCGGCATTTCACGTAGTGTATATTATTTTTTAAAACTGCAGGGGCTTTTCAACTGGGCTTTACGGACCCGTTTTATCAGGAACAAACTGAAAGCGAAGATCGATCGTCTTCCGGCCGGTCCTTCAGATGCACAAAGAGACCGGGCCATTGGTTATGTATGGGGAGAAGCGACTGATGCAGCGGGAAAAAAGGTCACAGCCAGGCTGACCGGTCCGGAGGGATACACCGTAACCATACATGGCGCATTGCTGATCCTGCAAAAAGTACTCAATGGAAAATTTACTCCGGGATACCAGACCCCTGCCGCAGCATACGGAGAAGGGCTGGTACTGGAAATACCGGGAATAAAGCAACTGGAGTAAGAAAATGACAATATGCCTTAATGAATCAGTTCTTAATAAAGCGCATGACCGACCCTCCTGCTTTTAAAATATATACCCCTTTGGGCCAGTCGGAGATCCTGAGCGTCTGACTTCCATTGATCAGATGTACACCTGTGATCTGCTGCCCGGTAACCGAGCTGACGGTCAACCATTCCTGTTTATTGCTGACAATCGTCAACAGCTCCGATCCCGGATTTGGATAGGCAAAAAGAGAGAATACCGGAGTTTCGTTACTCATCCGCAGAATATTGCTGAATTGTCGTTTACCATCTCTATCCACAATACAGAGACGATATAATCCGACCGGGGAAGTATTCAGTGTTGTACTGATAAAACCATACACATGACTTCCCTGACCATTGGCAGCTACATGCCCGATCGTTTCATACACAGTTCCTCCTGTACTTCGCTCAATGAGGAACTCAGCGGTATTCATTTCCTCCGTGGTGGACCAGGCGATACGCACTTTACCCGTTGTGATCTGCTGCACCGTAAAAGAAAGTAGTTTCAACGGCAGGGTGGTGGAATAGCGGGCCTGTACGGTCAGCCATTTTACCGTACCTCCACATGGATCACCGAAAACAGCATTATTGGCACCGATGCTCGCCGAATGCTGTCCGATAAAGGCAGCTTCGCAGATTGTCTGGCTGTTGACTGCATGACAGCCGCTATTCGTATAACTGCCACAACTGCCAATGGGTGTACCATAACTGGCATATTCAATCGAAGTAAACACATTACCAGCAGGTGCAGTCAGGGTCAGGGTCGCTCCCTCTCCGGCTGTGCCACAAATTACCTGGGACCGGGCAGCAATTCCCGTCAACAAAAAAGCAAAGAGTAAAGGTTTCGTCATACGATAACAGATTTTAAGGTTATGATCAGTCAGCTCCGGCAGTGTACAGATTCGCTGCACAAGCCTTTCTGTCACATATTACGAGGACAATAGCTGGAAAATTGCGTCGCTACGTATTACTTAATGTAAAAACAGGTTAACCATGACCGGGATATAAGGGTAAATGGGGATTGGAGGACCGGGAACAGCCTGAATGCTGTCAGTAATTAAAGGCAACAATTCCTATATTTAATCAATGAACAGACGCCTATTTCTGATCCTGGCCTGGATGACCTTTATCCTGTATGGCGCCTTGCTGACCAAAAACATTCTTTTCAAACACGGCAATTACCGGTATTACAAAAGTTATTTCGATACCGACTATAAACACTATTCGGTTAAAAGCGGGTGGAAGAAAGCCAATACCGTTCCATTTCATACGATCAATCTGTATTACAGAAACGGAAGGATCAACTCTGAAAATGCGAAATACAATCTCTTCGGTAACCTGATCGGGTTTGTACCCTTCGGCGTGCTTTTCCCGCTGCTTTTCCGCCGGATGCGGCAACTACTATTCACCACCCTGGCCGGGTTTGGGCTGAGTCTGTTCTATGAGTATATTCAGGTAAGAACCGGACTCGGCTTTTTTGATGTGGATGACCTGCTGCTGAATACAGCAGGCGCGCTGGCCGGGTATATTCTGTTCTGGCTATTGATGAAAGCTTGGAAATTTACCCGAAAGGAATATGATGATATGCCGGCTCAATAATAATCAAGAAACCATTTTCCCTTAAAAACAAAACCTATGCGCCTCCTCCTGCTCACGCTCACAATCCTGTTTATCCAGTCGCTTTCGGCTCAGTTACTCATCAAAAACACCAACGTCATCGATGTGGAACAAAAAAAGATGCTGGCCGGGTATTCCGTATTGATCGTTAACGGAAAGATCGCCCAGGTGGATAAGGATAAAAATTTTAAAGAGCTTCCGGAAGGAACCACCATCATTGATGGTACAGGTAAATACCTGAGTCCTGGTTTTACCGATGCACATGTGCACTTTTTCCAGAGCGGCGGTCTGTATGCCCGCCCCGATGCGATCGACCTGCGTAAACTCCGGCCCTATGCCGAAGAGATCAAATGGACACATGGACATATGGAAGACCTGCTTCGTCGTTATCTTTCTGCCGGCATCACTTCGGTGATCGATGTAGGCGCCACTTTTAATTTCCTGACCCAAAAAGATTCCTTTGCCACCAAACCCTGGTCGCCCCTGGTACGTATGACCGGCCCCCTGCTGACCACCTATGTGCCTGCTCCCTTCAAGAACCTTGGCAATGACTCGCCTTTCACCGAAATGCTGA
>CALRQQ020000236.1:0-5980 GCA_943370345.1 Chitinophaga pinensis | reverse complement strand
CTGTCATCCTTGAGGTTCTCAAAAGAGATGGCCGTTATTTTCTTCTCCATCATCTTCTCCAGGATCATAGCCTTGAGTACAGAAAGATGGATCGGGGAAATAATGATCTGGTTCATCTGCAGCAGCGGCAGGTCTTCCTCAATGACAGGCGCACTTTTAACAAGTATCGGTGCTTTGTAAACAGATTCACGGTCGTAAACAATTTTGGCCCCCGCTTCACTGTAATCCTTATCCCTGAAATGAGAGGCTTCTCCGGCATTATGTTCGATGATCACCTGATGACCATTGCTGACCAGCACCCCCACCGCATCGGGGGTCAGGGCCACCCTGTTTTCCTGGAAAGCAATTTCTTTTGGGATGCCGATCATCATCCCCTCAGATTTGGGGCGGATGTCCAGTGTTTCTTCCAGGGTTTCGTAACTGAAAGACGTGCTTATTTTGGGTTTCTGCTGACTCATGAAGTGTGTTGCTAAGGTAAACAGTCGTTATTCCAAAGCTAATTAATTCTTGGCGATTCTGAGTCGCCGTGTATGGGTATCCACCGGCTCAATGTAAACATGAATGGTGTCTTCAGGGAAAATGCCCGGGGCTTTCTCGGGCCATTCCACCAGGCAGATATGCCCGCTGTACAAAGCATCTTCCACCCCTGCCCGCTGGGCTTCTTCTTCATCCCGGAGGCGATAGAGATCCATATGATAAAGAGGTACGGACCGGTTGTCTTTACTGTATCGGTATTCATTGATAATGGAAAATGTAGGGCTTCCTACCACATCCTTTACACCAAGCACTTCACAGAGGGTATGGATGAAAGTGGTCTTACCGGCCCCCATCGTACCATGAAAGGCAAAAACAGTTGCCTGCCCGGCCTCTTTCAAAAAAGCCATCCCGGTCGTTTTTATCGAATCAAGGGAAAAAATCCATTCCATACAGCAAAAATAAGGCGATATAGCAACCTTGTTGTAAACATATTCCCGGATGAGGAACCGTGCTCTTTCACCCTTTTGGTAACTTTACCCTATGGAAAAGGTCCAATGGAAAGTTGAGGGAATGGATTGCACCACCTGCGCCCTGAACATTCACAAATACCTGGATAAAAAAGGTGCCACGAATATCAAAGTGAATTTTGCTACCGGAGATGTAAGTTTTGAACGGACTGTTGAGGTAGCAGAAGAAAAACTGGCCAGTGGCGTAACTGACCTGGGATACAAAGTCTTCCCTGCTACGTCAAACGGACAAAGCCATGCACATGGACATGATCAGGATGATATAAGCACCCCTTTCTTCAAAACCCATTTACAACGTTTCTGGTTCTGCCTGCCTTTCACGGCCCTGCTGATGCTGCATATGCTGCCAGGGGTGGAAATCCACTGGCTCATGAATCCCTGGGTGCAGCTTGGACTGACCATTCCCGTTTACCTGACAGGAATGAGTTTTTTTGGCCGGAGTGCCTGGAAAAGCATCCGTAATGGAATGCCGAATATGAATGTGCTGATCGCGATCGGATCCACTGCGGCCTTTATATATAGCCTCTATGGCACATTAACCGGACAGGCAGAGCAATATATGTTTTATGAAACGGCTGCCACGATCATCACCCTTGTATTCTTTGGTAATTATATGGAAGATGCCTCCATTGCTTCCACGCAACGGGAGTTGAATAAGCTGGCCAGGTCACAAAAAGTGATGGCGAATATGATCGCCTTTGATGATGAACATAAGGAACAGATCTTTCCGGTGGAAAATACCACCCTGCGGGTGGGCGACCTGCTCCTGATCAAGAGCGGGGAACAGGTACCGATCGATTGTAAGATCCTTTGGGGGGATGTGCATGTGAATGAATCCATTATCACCGGCGAAAGTTTGCCGCTTCATAAAAAAGCTAAAGATACCCTGATCGGCGGCAGTGTGATCACCGATGGTACGGTTAAAACACAGGTGACCGCGGTCGGGGATGATACCGTGCTCTCCGGCATTCTCAATATGGTGAGACAAGCCCAGGGGGAGAAACCTCCGGTGCAGTTGCTGGCGGATAAGATCAGCAGCATCTTTATCCCGGTTGTACTGGGTATTGCGCTGCTTACGCTGGTGATCAGCTGGATCGTGCTCAAAGAATTCACCCCTGCACTCATGCGAAGTATAGCTGTATTGGTGATCGCCTGTCCCTGTGCCATGGGACTGGCCACACCGGCCGCAATAGCAGTCGGACTGGGACGTGCGGCCAAAACGGGCATCCTGTTCCGCAATGCTACGAGCCTGGAAACATTCAAGGATATCAGACAGGTGGTCTTTGATAAGACCGGTACGCTTACTACAGGACATTTCGTGATCGGCGAATGGAAGCTGCTTCAGCCGGACCTGGATGAAGCATCCTTCAAACGGATCCTTTATTCACTGGAAAAATATTCCAACCACCCCATTGCAAAATGTATCAACGAAGCCTGGAAAATAAAAGACCCCATCGCATGGACCAACGTGGAAGAAGTGAAAGGACTGGGCATGCAGGCCACCGATAAAGATGGAAACCAGTTTACTGCCGGTTCGTATAAAACCGCCGAAGGACTTACAAAAGAAGACAATCACAATGTATATCTGATGCGTAATGGGGTTTTACTGGGCTGGATCGATGTAAAGGATGAAATGCGTCCCGAGGCAAAAGCCGTGGTCGATTACCTCCATAGTAAACAGATCAAGACCATCCTGCTGAGTGGCGACCGTCAATCAAAATGTAATGCACTGGCCGTACAGCTGGGTATTGATACCGTGATTGCTGAGCAAAGTCCTGAGCAAAAACTGAAAAGGATCGCTGAACTCAGTGAGCAGGCCCCAACCGCCATGGTAGGTGATGGCATTAATGATGCCCCGGCACTGGCCAAAGCCACGATCGGTATCTCCATGAACGACGCTTCACAGATCGCCGTACAAAGTGCACAGGTGATCCTGATGAATCATGGACTTAAGAACCTGCCCACGGCCCTCGGCTTAGGCAAACACACCTACCTCACCATTAAACAAAACCTCTTCTGGGCATTTGCCTATAATATTGTGGCCATACCCGTAGCGGCCCTCGGATTCCTTACACCCACTTTCGGCGCCTTAGTGATGGGTCTGAGCGATGTGGTGCTGGCCGTAAACTCGGTGAGGCTCTTTGTCAAGAAGGTGGTATAATGCATGAAACAAACCCAACGCTCATTCCTCGTACTGCTGCTGCTTGCATTTGTATGTGCACGATCGAAGGCACAGACCAACCTGTTGCTCAACGGCGGATTTGATGACGTGAATGTATGTACTGAGTACAAGGCCGAGTGCGGGGTGGAAGGATGGTTCTATCTGAAAGATGTAAAAGTACAGATGCTGGCCGCTGATTCTGTAGATACGCTCACCGGTTCCAACAGCATTGCCATTCTTTATAACTGGATCGGCTACACCTCTTTCACTCCGGTGTTTGGTACTATTTTACCCTGCAACCTGCAGGCCGGGAAAAGCTATACACTGAAAGGCCTGATGAATGTGACCCTTAATCCCAAACTGAATTTCAAAGCCGGAATCTGCTTCGGGGAATGGTTCTATGTACCACGCCGGCCCTTTGCAGCCAGTATGCAACCGGACAGTATCCTGTCCATCTCTCCAATACCGGATACTAAGTTTGTGGAATTTGAATATCATTTCACCGCGAATGGCCGTGAGCGTTACCTGACTTTCGGCAGTTATATTCATAAAGACAGTCTGGCGGGTAAAACACCGCTGACCGGTACACAGACCGTAACAATGATCCTGGACCGGTTTGTATTAACTCCCGATGATCCGGATGAACTACGTTGCGATGCCTATGCTGCCAACAAAGCCATTATTTACCAATATAACTTCCGGCATAAAGAAATGGACTATTCCCTCTATGGCAGAGGGCAGCTGGCCATTGAGCCTGAATTTGACAACAGTAGTTTCACCCAACAAAGAAAAGACCCATTACCCCCGTTGATCAAAACAGACACATTAAAACTGGGGGATGTACTTTTTGATTTCAATAAGGCCAACCTGAAACCCGCTGCTCTCCAACTCCTCCGGAGTTATTTTACTCCGGGGCAACTCGCGGGTATTGACAGTATCTATATCGAAGGACATACGGACTCGGTAGGAACCGACAGCCGTAATCTGCTGCTGAGCGGACAACGTAGCGAATCGGTCAGGAACTGGCTATTGCAAAACGGGTTACCGGACGGCACGCTTTTATCCGTGCATCCGTATGGAAAATCCCGTCCGATTGCCACCAACCGTACCGCGGAAGGACGGGCACTGAACCGGCGTGTAGAATTGATCCTGTTCCGGAAAAGGGAACTCCCGCCACAATGATGTAATTTGTCGCCTGCAATTCATCCCTTGACCGATCCGAAACAAATACTGAAAGAATACTGGGGCTATGACCGGTTCCGCCCGATGCAGGAAGACATTATCAATGCTGTACTGAACGGGAAAGATGTGCTGGCCCTGATGCCAACGGGTGGCGGTAAATCTCTTTGCTATCAGGTGCCCGCGATGGCGATGGACGGACTCTGTCTTGTTATCTCTCCCCTCATTGCCTTAATGAAAGATCAGGTAGAGAACCTGCGTAAAAGAGGGATCACAGCCTTTGCCATATTCTCCGGGATGAGCCGGAAAGAAGTGATCCGCACGTTTCATACAGCCATGGAGAGTAATTGTAAATTTCTGTATGTATCACCGGAACGTTTAGAGACCAGCTTGTTCAAAGAGTACCTGCCCGGTTTAGGTATCCATCTCATTGCCGTGGATGAAGCCCATTGTATTTCCCAATGGGGTTATGATTTCCGTCCGCCCTATCTGCGTATTGCCGCCTTGCGGACCGAATTACCCGATGTACCCATCCTGGCCCTCACGGCCTCCGCCACACCTGAGGTACAGGACGATATTGCACAGAAACTGGAATTACAGCAACCCCGGATCTACCGGCAATCCTTTGAAAGAGCCAATCTTTCTTATAGTTGTTTCCGTATGGATTCGAAGATCAATAAGATCATCGAGATCCTGAAAAAAGTACCAGGTACCGGCATTGTGTATTGTAAAAGCCGGAAGCGCACTAAAGAGATCGCAGAACTGTTGCAGCTGCAAGGTATACCCGCAGATTTTTATCATGCCGGTCTGAACCAGGAAGAACGTTCCGCCAAACAGGAAGCCTGGATCAAAAACAGTATCCGCGTGATCGTATGTACCAATGCGTTTGGCATGGGGATCGACAAACCGGATGTACGTACCGTGGTGCATGCCGATGTACCGGATTGCCTCGAGAATTATTACCAGGAAGCTGGCCGGGCGGGACGCGACGGAAAAACCTCGTATGCGGTATTGTTGTATGATGACCGGGACCTGAAAGAACTGGAGGAAATGGCCTCGCTTCGCTTCCCCTCGCTCGAAGAGATCCGGGAAGTGTACCAGGCCATGGCCAATTACCTGCAACTGCCCACCGGCAGTGGTGGCGGACAGTATTATGATCTAGACATTGCTGATTTCCTGAAAAAATTCCCATTTGCGCCACATACACTGATGAATGCGCTGCGTTCTCTGGAACAGGAGAACTGGCTTTCCTTTAATGAACAGGTCTTCCTTCCTTCCTCCGTGATCTTTACGATCAATAAAGAGGGCCTGTATGCATTTGAACGGGATTATCCGGCGCTGGAGCCCTGTATCAAATCCCTGTTAAGGTCGTACGAAGGCATATACGATATGCCGGTATCCGTTTCAGAGATTGTTCTCGCCGGCTTGTTACGAAAGGATGCAGCCGACGTAAAGAATGATCTTTATCTGCTGGACAAAGCCGGTGTGATCCGGTACCAGCCCCGGAAAGATAATCCGCAGATCTACCTGCTGCGTGACCGGGTGAAAGCCGGTGATATTTCAATCGATATGGTGGCGTATAATAAACGAAAAGAACAATTTCGCCGCCGGATGCGGCAGATGATTCAGTTTGTGC
>CALRQQ020000235.1:0-6002 GCA_943370345.1 Chitinophaga pinensis | reverse complement strand
TAATAATGTCATGGTGAGCAACAAAGCCGCCCTGCATGGCACCCACGTGTCCGGTATTATTGCCGCTGCCCGAAATAATGGAAAAGGAATGGACGGTATCGCTGATAATGTCCGGATCATGTCGCTCCGTGCTGTACCTGATGGTGATGAACATGATAAAGACATCGCGCTGGCCATCCGTTATGCCGTCGACAATGGCGCACGGGTGATCAATATGAGCTTTGGTAAAAGTTTCTCCCCTGAGAAAAAATGGGTGGATGATGCTGTAAAGTACGCTGAGGCCAGAGGTGTCTTACTGGTACATGCTGCAGGAAATGACGCCAAAAACCTGGACAGTTCGTATAATTTCCCCACCCCTAACCTGTTGGATGGTACCCGTCCGGATAACTGGATCACCGTAGGTGCCAGTGGTGATCCCAAGGCCGGCGGACTGACCGCCAGTTTTTCCAACTATGGAAAAAAAGAAGTGGATGTTTTTGCACCGGGTGTACGGATCTATTCTACCGTTCCGGGCGGAGACACATACCAGAATCTGCAGGGTACCAGCATGGCCTCACCCGTAGTAGCCGGACTGGCTGCCTTTATCCTGGAATATTATCCCAACCTGAGTGCCCGCCAGGTGAAAATGGTCATAGAAAAATCCGCTAAAAAACCGGCAGAGAAAGTTAAAAATCCGGGAACAGATGAATCTGCTGAACTGGATGAACTCAGTAAAACCGGAGGTATCATAAATGCCTATGAGGCTATCAAACTGGCTTCAACGATAAAAGGAGAACGAAAACCCGTTAAACCGGCCAGCAAAGTGCAACCGAAGAAAAAAGATTAAATGGCCTCCATACATAATAAAAAAGCTGTTCCTTCCGGACAGCTTTTTTATTTTTATAATATCCGGAGAATCCTTTTCACGCTGTATATGTATTTTTGAAAAAAAACCTGAATGATCTCCTATAACCCCCGTGATTGGTTCACCTATATCACCCGATTTCATAAAGCGGATACGTTCAGGCAATTACTGCCGCTGATCATTGGCATTTGCATCTATACCGGAGTGGTGGCATGGCTCGAAATATATTACTGGAAACTCCCCGAAAAACATTACCTGCGCAATATCCCGGTGATGCATACACTGCTCGGATTTGCCATTTCCATGTTACTCGTATTCCGTACCAATACGGCCTATGACCGTTGGTGGGAAGGTCGGAAATTATGGGGTGCATTGGTCAACAACAGCCGCAACCTGGCCATGAAAATAGAAACCATGCTCCCGGCCGGTGATACAACGAACCGTGTTTTTTTCCGAAAAGCTATTCCTGCATTTGCCTATGCCCTGCACCATCATTTGCATAAAGAGCAAACAAGACTTGAGTTGTTTGAAGATGAGGAAAACCGTCATCTGTTCAAGGGCATCGACTGGGAAAAACATGTGCCCAATCAGATGGCACTGCTGATCTACCGGCACGTACAACAGATACACCGGGAGGGCATTCTTTCTGCTGAACAGTTATTATTGCTGAATGCCGAGCTTCAGTCTTTCACCGATATCTGTGGTGCCTGTGAACGGATCAAGAATACACCGATCCCGTTTTCGTATAGTGTCTTTATCAAGAAATTCATATTTTTCTATGTGATGACCCTGCCTTTTGGATTTGTATTTCAATTGGGTTTCTATGCTATCCCTGTTACAGCATTTGTATTTTATGTATTGGCCAGTCTTGAACTGATCGCCGAAGAAATTGAAGATCCGTTTGGCGGAGATGCTAACGATGTACCAACAGAGACCCTGTCCCGTAATATCCACCGGCATATAGCAGAAATTCTATGACCCTGTATCTGGCCGGTACTGAAATCCAAAAAGAATTTACCGTTTTTTGGGGGGCAGGAAGGCAACTATTTTTTGAACCGTTCGTTTAGAATGGTTATAACCCCAAAATGAGATGAAATCACAAAAGCCAATTATTATTACTGCCATAGCTGTGCTGTTCCTCCATGCCTGTAGTAAAGACGGTTCAGGAAATTCAAATAGCGGTGGTGGCGGAGGTTCATTGGATTGCTCCACGGTGACCAATAAAGCCTTTGCCGCTGATGTAAACCCGATCATCCAATCCACCTGCGCCACCAACAGTTCCTGTCATGGCAGCGGCAGTGTGAATGGCCCAGGTGCTTTGACCAGTTATACGGCGATCTTTAATGCCAGGACCGGCATACGCTCTTCGGTTGCTTCCGGTTCAATGCCTAAGAACAGTACACTCAGTACGAGTCAGAAAAATAGTATCCTCTGCTGGATCGACAGCGGTGCACCTAATAACTAGTGCCCTTTTATCCAAAATACTGAATCAAATAACCGTCAATGATCTTTCTATAATATATTTATAGAAAATTAACTGGTTATGAAATTACTGGCTGTCAGCTGTTTCCTGTTCCTGTCTTTTGTTGCCGGGGCACAAACTACCCTTGTTCCATTAACGGTGGAGAAGATCATGCGCGAACCGGCCTGGATGGGGAACTCCCCTTCTTCCGCTTTCTGGAGTAATGACGGAAAAAAACTTTACTTTTTGTGGAACCCGGATAAAGCACCTGCAGACTCCCTGTATTCAATTTCGCTGACCGATAAAAAGCCGGTAAAAGTTTCCGTTGCTGAAAAAACGGAGCTTAACAACACAGGAAATTATATTTACAACCAGGGCCGAACCGCATTCCTTTATACCAGGAATGGAGATATTTTTTACACTGATGTCAGATCCGGCCGCATTCGGCAGATCACTCAGACCGTGGATCCTGAAAACAATCCGCAGTTTGGTTTCAACGAATCGCGGATCATTTATACCCGCAATCAGAACCTCTATGCCTGGGATATCGCCGGAGGTGAAACGATTCAACTGACCAATATCCGCACAGGTGAGTCCTCTTCCACACCCGCTGCAGGTAGTTTTCAACGTGGAGGAACACCTCCTGCAGGAGGAAGATCCGCAACCAATCCACAGGAATTATGGTTGCAGAACGATCAGCTCAACTGGTTCCAGGTCCTGAAAGAAAGAAAAAAGAAAAGAGAAATGGCCGATATATACACCAAATCCCTGCCAAAGGAAAAGGAATTACGCAGTATCAATCTTGAAGATAAACTACTGCAAGGTCTCTCGATCAGTCCCGACGGCCGCTTCATCAGTTATCGGTTGTTAAAATCTGCAGGTTCCAGATCCACGATCGTTCCAAGCTATGTTACAGAAACCGGATTTACCACGGATATCACTTCCCGTTCCAAAGTGGGTACGGTGCAGGGGGGCAGTGAAATGTACCTGTATGACCGGGAAGCGGATACGATCTACGCGGTTCGCACTGATTCCATACCAGGTATAAGGGACCTGCCCGACTATGTAAAGGATTATCCGAAACAACTTGAGGATAAAACAAAAAAAGCAGGTTTACGGCCGGTGAATTTCGGTAGTATGAGCTGGTCACCCAAGGGAACTTATGCCGTACTTGAAATCCGCTCACAGGATAATAAAGATCGTTGGCTGATGAAATTTGACCGGGATAAAGGAACATTCAGTTTACTGGATCGTCAGCGGGATGAAGCCTGGATCGGGGGACCCGGTACCGGAGGATTCGGTACCTCATCTACCGGCTGGATCGATGATCAGTTATTCTGGTTCCGGTCGGAATCCAGTGGATACTCCCACATTTATTCGGTCAACCTGTTGACGGGTGAACGGAAGGCACTGACCAGTGGTGCCTACGAAGTGCAACAGGCCCAGCTTTCCCGGGACAAAAAGTATTTCTATATCACCACCAATGAAGTACATCCCGGTGAACAGCATTTTTACCGGCTGACCATTGCCGACGGTAAAAAAGAAAGGATCACGACCGCTACAGGTGCACACCAGGTAACCTTGTCTCCTGATGAAAAATGGCTGGCAGACCTTTACTCCTATTCTACCAATCCCTGGGAATTGTTTCTGAAAGAAAACAAGGCCAATGGGAAAGAAGAACAACTCACATTTAAAGCCCGTAGCGAAGAATTCAATTCCTATAAATGGAAAGACCCCGACGTAATTTCATTTACCGCCCGGGACGGGGCAACCGTATATGCAAGGATCTATACACCGGCCAATCCGCATCCAAACAGACCGGCTGTACTGTTTGTACATGGGGCCGGCTATCTGCAGAATGCACATAAATGGTGGAGCAGCTACTTCCGGGAATATATGTTTAACAACCTGCTGGCCGATCAGGGGTATGTTGTGATGGATATAGATTATCGTGGCAGTGCCGGATATGGTAGAGACTGGAGAACTGGCATCTACCGTCATATGGGAGGCAAAGACCTTACCGATCATGTGGATGCTGTAAAGTTCCTGGTGAGCAATTACGGGGTGAATCCGAAGCATGTCGGATTGTATGGCGGATCCTATGGCGGCTTCATTACCCTTATGGGAATGTTCAATGAACCGGATGTATTTGCAGCTGGTGCAGCCTTAAGGCCGGTGACTGACTGGGCCAATTATAATCACGGGTATACCTCGAATATCCTGAATGAACCGTTTACCGATAGCCTGGCCTACCGCCGGAGTTCCCCCTTTTATTTCGCGGACGGACTTAAAGGAAGTCTGCTGATCTGCCATGGCATGGTGGATGTGAATGTCCATTACCAGGATGCAGTTAAACTGGCCCAGCGGCTGATCGAACTGGGTAAGGATAACTGGGAACTGGCCTCTTACCCGATGGAAGACCACGGTTTCGTAGAACCCAGCAGCTGGACAGATGAGTATAAACGGATCTACCGGTTGTTTGAAACGGTTTTAAAGAAATAAGTGCTGTTTTTTACCGGCTAAACACTTAATTTACCGCATTTTACGCACTAATTACAAAGTCCCTATATTTGTAGTTCAAGATTCGGTTATGGCTAAACAAATTGAAGATTTTGACGCGAACCTGTCAGGTGAGGAAGGTAAAACAGAAGAGACCAGGGCAAGTTGGTTCAAGCGTATCAAAAAGGGTATTAACACCAAAACTTCCGAGAAAAAAGAGACCCCGGAAGGTCTTTGGGTGAAATGTCCGGAATGCAATTTTATCTGCACCGTCACGGAATTAAAGGAAAACCTGTTTGTTTGTCCCAAATGCGGTTACCACCACCGGATAAACAGCCAGGAGTATTTTGAAGTGTTGTTCGATAATGGCGAATTCACCGAATTATTTGATAATATCCGGAGTAAGGACTTTCTGGAATTCACAGACCTGAAGCCCTATAAGAAAAGACTTGAGGAGATCTGGAGTAAGACAGACCTTAAAGATTCCATGCGGGTGGCGGTTGGAAAAGTTGGTGGTAACGATCTGGTGGTAGCCTGTATGGATTTTGAATTCATTGGTGGTTCACTTGGAAGTGTGATGGGGGAAAAATTCTCGAGGGCTGTGGATCATTGTATCGCCCACCATATGCCGTATATGGTCATTAGTAAAAGTGGCGGGGCCCGGATGATGGAAAGTGCTTTTTCACTGATGCAACTGGCCAAGACCAGTGGAAAACTATCACAACTGAGTGATGCAAAGCTTCCCTATATTTCCCTGCTGACCGACCCGACTTTCGGTGGCATTTCCGCTTCCTTTGGAATGCTTGGTGATCTTAATATTGCAGAACCTGGTGCCCTGATCGGCTTTGCCGGCCCGAGGGTGATCAAGGAAACGATCAAAAAAGACCTGCCGGAAGGCTTCCAGCGCAGCGAATTCATCCTTGAACATGGCTTCCTTGATTTCATTGTTCCAAGAAAAGAACTGAAGGCAAAGCTGGCTTCGGTGCTGGTTCTATTTAAAAATTAGTATTAACAGAACGGATATGCGATAAGAGGTAACTTTGCCCTCCGGCAAACGCCTCTTATTTTATTATACACATGGCAGAACTGAAAAACAGGCAGGCGTATTATGACTACTTCATCGATGTAAAATATGAAGCGGGTATGGTATTGCTGGGGACAGAAGTTAAGTCACTCCGGGGCGGAAGAGCCAGCTTT
>CALRQQ020000234.1:0-6007 GCA_943370345.1 Chitinophaga pinensis | reverse complement strand
GATCCGGTCGAGGATGCGGCGGGCCTGCTGGGCCATCACCAGGTTCATATCGAGTTTCCGGGGATTCTGAACGGCGGCCTGGATGGCCGGTTTGGTAATTTCATGAAAGACGATCCGCTTGGTGGTCTTGGGATCGAGACCGAGTACTTCGCACAAATGCCAGCTGATGGCTTCCCCCTCACGGTCCTCATCCGTTGCAAGCCATACTTCATCTGATTTTTTAGCTAATGACTTTAACTCATTCACAACCCGCTCCTTATCGGCTGGAATGATATAGCTGGGTTCAAAATTTTTCTCGAGATTAATACCCATACCGGCCTTTTCGAGGTCACGGATATGGCCGAAACAACTTTTCACCTGGAAGTCCTTTCCCAGGATCTTTTCAATCGTTTTTGCTTTCGCAGGGCTCTCTACAATCAGTAAATTTTTCGCCATAAGGGATACTGTATTTTAACGGTCTTTCACTCGTTTTTTCAGGCTATTTAATATGCAAAAACCGCTTTTCAGCGGCCGCAAGTTAGGACAAGGATAATAAATTTTTCCCGAAAGATTTTTTACCGTCGCCATTTTGGCGGGATCTGACAGTCGTGAAGATGCTGTTTTTAATTTGATAATCAATCTATTACGCGCTTAAAAAATGTGTATAGTTCTTCTGCCCATCGCTGGTACTCTTTTCCGGAGGGATGCAGACCATCTGCGGCCAGTAAGGATGGGTCATTTTGGGCTTCGCGGGTCAGTCCGGTAATATATATATAATGTATGCCGGCGGCGGTAGTCAACCTGCGGTTTACCTCGTTATAACGGTCGATTTCCTGGCTGATTTTCAGGGGATCTTTTGTAGCGGCAAAAGGGGTGATTCCCCAATCAGGAATGGATAATACCGCCACCCGTTCTTTCCGGTTTCCGGCAAAAGCCTGTGCCTGCTCCAGCAATGCTGAAAACTGCTCCTCATATTCCTCCACACTTCGACCCCGGTATTGATTATTTACCCCGATCAGCAAGGTCACAAGATCATACGAAGGAAGGAAGATCCGGTTATTGATCCCGAATTGTAACTCATCTGTGGTCCAGCCGGTCCTTGCCACAATTTCAGGTGCATGAACAACATACCCATCCCTGCGCAGGAGTTGTACCACCTGGTTAGGATAGTTTTCGGCAAACGGTACCTGTTCGCCGATCGTATAGGAGTCGCCTAAGGCCAGGTAGCTGTGTGTCTTCATTGAAAATTAAAGATTGAGCATTACGCATTGAAAATTACGGGAAATTGGTGAGCCCTCCTTCGTTAAACCTGCCTGCTGCCGTCAGGCAGGGCTTCGGAGGATACATGGTGAGAGAACCTATAGAAAATCAATAATGGCTTTGGAAACTTTATTATCGCGGTAGATTCTCCGGTGACCAAGGCCCCTCGTGATCATAAACTCCACCCGGGTGTGCCCGTCTTCTTTTATTTTAAGGGCATCAGAAAGCGGGGTGATATCATCGTCTTCATCATGTACCCACAGTATGGTGGCTTTTATATTTCTCATGGCCCGCCGGATAGAGAACCAGTCACTGCTTACGCCACTTCTTTGTATAATGAGCCGTTCAAATTCCGTACGTATGCCTGTATCCAGATGAAGAAATCGGAAAAAAGTATCAATGGCCGTTCTGGTTTCGGTGGCAGGTGCGATCAACACCATTTTATGATCGGGTGTATGACTGATCTCTTCGAGGGCGAGGCAAAGACCGAGTCCGCCAAAGGAATGGGCCATAAAAGAATGCACGGGTCCATAGTGCTTATTGACTTCCAGGATCATTTTTTTATAGAGCGGGGCATTGATCTGTTTGCCGCCGCTGCGGCCGTGCGCCGGGGCATCAAAGGCAAGCACTTCATATCCTTTTTTCAACAGGGGTTTTATATACCGGTCAAAATTGATCACAGAGGATTCAAAGCCATGACAGATCATTGCTTTCCTGCCCGATGCCGGCAATCCGTTTTCTTTGGGAATCCAGCGCCAGCCTTTTACCAGTATGCCATCCAGTCTGAATGAAAGCGTTTCCCCCTGTTCAAAGATCCTTGGCAGTGCTTTTTTGTTCCGGGCCTGAGGTGTGCAAAACAATTCAAAAGCCTTTTTTGCAGCTTTCTTTTTTGAGATGGCTGCCAATATGGTGAATTTTGTCCTGAAATAACGGAGGGCAATACGCTGGGCGAGTTTCATGGACCGAAATTAGTTAACAAGTTGATAAGTTGACTCCGACTTGCTTAGTAGCTTTTTGCAGAATTGTACGTCATTTTTATCCTTGTCAACCTGCCTTTGCCGGCAGGCAGGCCCTTCAACCTTTTAACTTTACCTACCTTCACCCTAAATTCTACCACATGGACATCGTCATCATCGGTTCCGGTAATGTAGCGGCAGTGCTTGGGCGAAAATTCAAAGCGGCAGGGCATACGATCCTGCAGATCGTGAGCCGGAATGCAAAAGCAGCTTCTGAACTTGCGTATGAATGGGATACCGAATCAACCAACTATAAAAGTACGATCAACCGGCAGGCAGATATTTATATTTTCGCCGTTAGTGATCAGGCAATTGCCGAAGTGGTGGATGATCTGAAGCTCCCGGGTAAAGTAGTGGCACATACGGCGGCTTCGGTACCCAAAGAAGTGTTACAAAAGGTGTCGGCACATTATGGGGTGTTTTATCCGTTGCAAAGCCTGCGTACCGCTATGCCGGGCTTACCCGATATTCCGGTATATGTGGAGGGGAGTGATGACCTGACCAATGCGAAGCTCAAAGCCCTGGCCCAATCCATATCACCCGAGAAAGTAGCAGAAGCCGGGGTGGATGAGCGGATTAAACTGCATGTGGCGGCAGTTCTGGTGAGCAATTTTACCAACCATCTCTATAAACTGGCAGCGGATTATTGCCGAAAGGAAGGGATTGATTTCAGGCAATTACAGCCCCTGATCGAGGAAACGGCCCTGCGGTTGAAGGAGATCAGTCCGGCACAGGCACAGACGGGCCCCGCCATCCGTCAGGATGATGCCACTATTCAGAAACACCTGGAGTTACTCAGGAATGAACCGGTATTGAAGGAGATCTATGAAGTAATGACCCGGAGTATCCGGACCGGAAACTGATTGTTTTCCCGAACAAGTAAACCGTTTCGGTGTTTTTCAGGTAAATTTGCCCCCCGAAACGAAAACAACACCATGTACACGATTAAATTCAATTTCGAGCAGAAAGAACTGGCCCCGGTTGTATTGAGCAATGTGGAGTCCGGACAGTCCATTCTCGAGATCGCCCTGAAAAATGATATTGAACTCCATCACAATTGTGGAGGGGTTTGTGCCTGTACCACCTGTCATCTCTATGTAGAAAAAGGGATGGAACATATTGATGAGCTGTCAGACCGCGAAGAGGACTTTATCGACCGGGCTATCAATCCCCGGCTGAATTCAAGATTGGGTTGTCAGTCCCTCTTGCTGGAAGGCAGTGGCGAAATTGAAGTGACACTACCCGATCAGACGCAGTTTCTTGGAGAGTAATCCTTCGATAAGACGCACCTGTTTTTTCATCAACCCGGTAATTTAATTTTTGCGTCTTCTTCCCGCATAAGGTGGGACAGGCAGGTTCCTGACTCCCGGCTCCCGACTGTAACTGATGAGGTATATCAACGTTTGAGAAAAAGAAAAAACTAAATAAACAATGGCCACTCATTTTGAACCTCCGATTAATTGGAATGATCACGAAGATATTGCCCTGAAACTCTATGAGCGTTTTGGTGATGATTTTACAGAAAGCAAGATCTATCGTATCCGCTTTACCGATCTGCTGGAATGGGTTCTCGAGATCCCCCGCTTTGAAGGTACCCGCGAGGGCAGCACCGAAGGTCACCTGGAGATGATCCAGAGCGCCTGGGTGTATGAGTGGAGGGATAATCAGAAATAGTTGACAGGCTGACAAGGACCTCCTTAGATTTTGTGTGGAACTTTACGGAATTCCCATCTCTATTAGCTTATCAACTTATCAACCGTTCAATCTGCTTCAATGAACATCCTGACTGCCTTAAAAAAAGTCACCTGCTTCGTCTTCGACATCGATGGCGTGCTTACCGACGGTACCGTATTGGTACTGCCTAATGGGGTGCAGGCAAGGCGGATGCATATCAAGGACGGTTTTGCGTTGCAAATGGCGTTGAAGAACGGGTACCGGGTAAAAGTTATTTCCGGAGGCCATTCTCCTGAAGTGCTGGACCGGCTGACCAAGCTGGGGGTGACCGATGTCCACATGTCGGTAATGGATAAAGGAAAAATGCTCCAGGATTGGATGAAGGCCGAGGGCCTGAAGAAAGAAGAAGTGCTGTTCATGGGCGATGACCTGCCCGATCTGCCGGCCTTACTCGTAGCTGGTTTACCAGCCTGTCCCGCCGATGCGGCGGATGAAGTGAAAAAAGTCTCCCTCTATATTTCTCCCCTGAATGGTGGTGATGCCTGTGTACGCGAAGTAATTGAAAAAGTGCTGCGGATCAACGGGCATTGGGAATACCGGGTGGATGTGGCATCCCGTTGATGTTTTTACTCTTTTAGAACTGATCGTTCTGCTGTATCTTTCCTGAAATTTACCCAATGAGGTTCACAGCCGCTTTATTGAAACTGATCCGACTGCCGAACCTTTTTTTTATTGCCCTGACCCAGCTGCTGTTTTATTACGCGGTGGTGGTGCCGGTACTGCATCAGGCCGGGCAGGTGCCTGAACTCAGTGAGTTCCATCTTGCACTGCTGGTGGCCGCATCGGTGCTGATCGCCGCTGCGGGATATATCATCAACGATTATTTTGATATCAATATTGATGAGGTCAATAAACCACAAAAGAATGTGGTGGACCGGGTGATCTCCCGGCGCTGGGCCATGCTGCTGCATTTTATTTTCAGCGGATTCGGGTTGTTACTCAGCCTGTATCTTTCCTGGAAAACAGGTCACTGGTATATCGTAATAACCAATTTTCTATGTATCGGTCTGTTATTCGGATATTCGGTTTCGCTGAAACGGAAATTATTGTCCGGGAATATCCTGATCTCTATGCTTACGGCCTGGGTGATCCTGATCCTTACTTCTGCTGAAGCATTTTATCTCTATTATACCGTAGTGGATCCGCAGGTACTCGAAGCACACCGCAAGATCATCCGTATCGGTAACCTTTATGCGGGATTCGCCTTTATCAGTTCCCTGATCCGTGAAGCCATCAAGGATATGGAAGATATGGATGGGGATGCCCGTTATGGCTGTCGTACCATGCCGATCGTTTGGGGATTGAACACCTCCAAAGTGTATGTGGGTGTGTGGCTGGTGGTGCTGATCGCCATCCTGGTGATCGTTCAGTTTTATGTACTTCAGTTCCGCTGGTGGCTGCCGGTCACTTACAGCTTTGCCCTGATCATTGCTCCGATGATCTATATCTTCTATAAACTGTTCGGGGCCAACCGTCCGGCCGATTTTCATCACCTGAGTGGCTGGATCAAGACCGTCATGCTGACCGGTATACTTTCCATGATCTTTTTCTATTTCTTTTTATGAACCAAAAAATTATTCTTGCCTCCCAATCGCCCCGTCGCAAACAATTACTTGAATGGGCGAACCTGACTTTTGAAGTGATCGTAAAGGAAACGGATGAACATTTTCCTCCCGGACTTTCTGCTGAAGAAGTGGCTATACATATCGCCCGGAATAAAGCTATTGCCGTGCAATCGTCCCTCACCGGAAACGATGTGGTGTTGGCTGCTGACACCATTGTGGTATTGGGGGAAAGCATAATCGGCAAACCGGTGCACCGCGAAGAAGCCATCAGCATCCTGCTGGCCTTATCCGGCGAAAAGCACCGCGTGATCACCGGTGTGGTGATGCGGATTGGAGAAGAGGAGATCGCTTTTGCGGATGTTACCGAAGTGGAATTTCATGATCTTTCTCTTGAACAGATCGAATTCTATGTTGATCACTATAAGCCCTACGACAAAGCCGGAGCCTATGCCA
>CALRQQ020000233.1:0-6051 GCA_943370345.1 Chitinophaga pinensis | reverse complement strand
GGACCCCTTTTGAAGCCATTGAAACGCAATTTGGTCTGCCGGAAAAAGAAGTGATTGCATTGATGCGAAAAGAAATGAAAACCAGCAGCTTTAAAATGTGGCGCAAAAGAACCAATGGCAGAAGCACTAAACATGAGGCTTTGAGAAGTTCCGATATAAGTCGTTTTAAATGCAAGCTGCAGAAAACAATTACCCATAATAAAATAAGCAAACGATAGCCATGCCTACTTTATTCAATGATACAGACGAATTACCCCAAACTGAATTTGTTACTGATTATCATCTGATACTTGAAAAAATACAGCTGATCAATCCCGTTCTATACGCCAAAACCAGGAACCACATCAAAGGTGCCGTAACCTATTTGTCTCCCTATATTTCAAGGGGAGTGATCAGCGTAAAACAGGTGCAGGAATCAGTGCTTAACAAAGGATACAAGCCCTACGCCATTGAAAAATTTTTACAGGAACTGGCCTGGCGGGAATACTACCAACGCGTCTGGCAGTCAAAAGGAGAGTTGATCTGGCAGGATCTGAAACAACCCCAGCCGGATACAGTACATCAGCAGATGGTTACGGCCATACAAAATGCGGCAACAGGCATTACCAGTATCGACCAACAGATAGAAAACCTGTATACTACCGGCTACCTGCACAATCATACCAGAATGTATGTAGCGTCTATCGCCTGCAATATGGCCAAAGCGCATTGGCTGCAACCTGCGAGATGGTTATACTATCATTTACTGGATGGCGATATCGCCAGTAATAACTGCAGCTGGCAATGGGTTGCCGGCGCGTTTGCTTCCAAAAAATATTATTGCAACCAGGAAAATATCAACCGGTACACAGACAGTAGTCAGCTGCATACATTTTTAGACAGGTCTTATGAAGAAATAGCCACCCTCCCGGTTCCGGACTTGCTGAAAGCTACTACGACATTGCAGTTGCATACCCAATTACCGGCAACTTCCTTACCTGCGATCGATATCACAAAACCGACTTTACTCTATAATGCTTACAATCTTGATCCGCTCTGGAGAAAAGAGGATAAGGTGAACCGGATCTTATTATTAGAGCCTTCTCATTTTGATCAGTACCCCGTTAGCGAAAAAGTGATACAGTTTATCCTCAAGCTATCGAAGAATATAACAGGCATCCAGCTATTTTGCGGTGAAGTTGCGCAGTTGCAGTCTTTGTATGAAGGAAGTACTCTCTCAATCAATGAGGTTTTTATATCCAAAGAGCATCCGGCTTTTACACACTATCCGGGTACAAAGGATAGCCGCGACTGGATCTACCCAAAAGTGACAGGCTATCATGGGTCTTTTTTCAGTTTCTGGAAACAGTGTGCAAGGTATTTATTGAAGTAAGTTTTGGAAAGTTTATAGTTGCATACGCTCACTTTTCCTGATGATCTGTTTGGCCACATTGGTCTTACCCCAAACAGCCATGGCATGCAGGATTGGTATCAATGACAAACCCGCCTGACTAAGTTCATATTCCACACGGGGTGGTAATTCTTTGTATTCCTTTCTTTTGATCAGTCCAAAGATCTCCAATTCTTTCAACTCATTGGCCAGCACTTTGTTAGATATGGCCGGGATCAATTGGTTGAGTTTGCCAAAGCGGATGGTCCGGTCGCCAATCACATTCAGGATGATCGGTTTCCATTTACCACCAATGATGCTCATGGCCCGGGTAACCGGACAGTCCAGGGGATTGGAAATAAAACGAGGGGAATAATTTGCAGTTACCATTTGGTTACCGGTTTTCAGTATTTTAGTTACAAAAGTACACTGATAGGAATAGCTTTGTAAAAAAACATGAAAAAGATCTTAGCTATTCTGACTACCCTGTTACTGATGGGTCAATTGCAGGCACAAACAAACACTGCCACATTTGTGAAAGACTGGGAAAGAGCCAAAGCCTATACCAGAGAATATCTGGATGCCATGCCTGAAACCGGCTATGCCTTAAAACCAACCAAAGAAATGCGTTCGTTCGCTGGACAGTTCCTACACCTCGGTGATGCTATTTATGGTTTTGTAGCGGCTGCCACAGATGGGAAATCGCCGGTAGGTTTTGGAGAACTGGAAAAATCAAATGATGTGAACAAAGCCAGCGTTACCAGTAAGATAATGGCCGCTTATGATTTTGCGATCAATGCCATCAAGAACTATCCTTCTGCAAAACTGGTGGAGCCTATCAAACTATTCGGCCAATTTGATCTGACAAGAGAACAGGCGATACAAAAATGTTTTGAACACCAGACGCATCACAGAGGACAGTCTACTGTTTATATACGTTTGGCCGGAGCAATTCCGCCTGCTGAAAAATTATTTTAATATGCAATCAACAGCATATCATCTATACAAACCAAATATGAAAATTCTACAATACATATTGATCATCTGTTGCGCATTTGGTTTAGCAATGGACGCAAATGCCCAATTAACAGCACATCAATCAGCAAAACGGGAAAGCTTACGTTTGGGAAAACAAAGCTTTGAATTACACAATGTAACAGGCGAAATAGTAACATTCCAGAATCAACAGGTATTGAAAATTGAAAGGGATTTGAAGGCAATTCCTTTTGACTCAACCAATATTGAAAAAACAGTTGATGAACCTCACTATGCCCGACTGGCTGGTTTGGATGATTTTGAAAATGGCACTATTGAAGTGAAGATGTATAGTCAACTTCAACAACCACGTCCTTATTCGGGTGTGGCAGGTTTTATAGGTGTCTATTTTAGGATCAAGGAAGACGATTCGGCTTTTGAGGGCATTTATCTAAGACCAAAAGTGGGCAGGATTAACAATCAGCTATTCAGAAATCATACGGTTCAATACATGTCGTATCCACATGCCAAATTTGACACCTTGCGCAAAATTGCGCCCTTCAAATATGAAGGTTCTGCCCCGGTTGCCTTGAATGAGTGGATCACCATGCGTATTGAAGTAAATGGTGAAACTGCTGAAATGTTCATTAATGATATGAAGTATTCTACGTTTGTTGTAGATAAAATGCTGGGCAAAAATAAAAATGGTGCCATCGGATTGTATGTTGACATTGGAACCATCGGTTATTTCAAAGACGTAAAAGTAACCAGGCGAACCTTGAAAGCTGCACCAAAAGCTGGTGAAAAAACAGAAGCGATTTAATGAAAACTGTTTCTTTCGTATAAAGGATTACCCAACCCTCGCTCACTTGTTGGGACTGTTATTACTAACTTTTGGAAAGTTTTCAAACTTTCCAAAAGTTCTTGTTCTTCGCATTGGTTATTCTTTTTTGTATTTTTAATACATGCCACTATTAACCGCCGCACCCATCCTTGCTTTCCTGGAACAGCAGCCCACTATCAGCTTTTATGAAAAACTGGGCTTTACCTGTAATGCCAATTGGGATGGTTACCTCATGTTTCATCGTGACCAGATCAGTATTCATTTATGGCGTTGCGATGATGAGAATATTCCAAAAAATACGGGCTGTTATATATATGTAGATGAAATAGATACCCTGTACCAGGAATGCAACGATCTCGGTATTGTACATCCCAACGGGAAATTAGAGACCAAACCCTGGAAACTCCGGCAGTTCAGCATATTAGATAACAACGGTAATATTATTCACTTTGGCCAGCACCTGGTATGATCCGGTTGCCGGCACTGTACGATCAATAGTCGTCAAAATTGATTCAACCGATTGAAAATCAATTAAAAAGAGACTACAACGCTGCCGTCAACACCCGCTCCTCACCTTGTTGGTTAATACAAAGCCAAAACCCTGAATAGATTTGGTAAATCAGGATTTTCTATTAACTTTGAATTACAAAGTACTTTTAAATCCTAAAAACACTCAAATGAATTATAGACAACTGACCATAAACCTGCTGGGGTGGATCTGCGGGATCTTGTTTTCTGCCATCGGTATCGTGAATATGTTCTGGGGTAACGATGCCGTGTTCGGTTTATTCCTGTTTGCCCTTTCTCTGGTGTACTATCCGCCTTTGCATGCCCTTTTCCGGAAACTGACCGGCTACGGTATACATGGTGTGTTGAAAATTGCCCTTGGCGTATTCATCATCTGGGCCAGTGTGGGTGTGGGTGAATTATTTGATAAGATAGACCTGATGCTGCAATCATTTTAAATCATTTTACACGCTTCTTATACCAGTTAGAACTTTCTACCCTAAAAACATTCAGATGAATCAACAACAGGAACAGTTAGATGCCATCCGCGATATCAGGAACCTAATGGAACGCTCTTCGCGATTTTCGTCGCTGAGCGGGCTGGCGGGAATCATCGTTGGTATCTTTGCCATTGCGGCCATCGTAGCTGCATATATATTTCTCGGCATTGCTCCTTTCGAACAGGGCTATTATACATTGCTGAATAATGAATCCACCGTAGCGGGTTACTCCATTTTTACACTACTGGCCGCCGATTTCGGATTCGTATTGTTACTCTCGCTGCTTACCGGTATCTACCTATCTGTTCGCAAAGCCAGAAAACTAAGTCTGCCGGTTTGGGATGCCACTGCCAAACGGATGTTGCTGAATCTGAGTATTCCCTTGGTAACAGGCGGTATCTATTGCTTGATTTTGCTCTACCAGAGGCAGCCGGCATTGGTATTACCTGCCACATTACTCTTTTACGGATTAGCACTGTTACATGCCAGTAAATACACCATCAACGATATCCGCTACCTGGGTGTACTGGAAGTAGTGCTTGGACTGCTGGCTTCTTATTTTACAGATCAGGGGCTGTTGTTCTGGGCTGCTGGATTTGGCATTCTCCATATCGTGTACGGTATCAGGATATACTTTAAATACGAGCAGTGAAAAACTATATAGAAGAATTAAATAAGGCTTTTGAAAGCAGGGTGCGCTTAGGCATTATGTCGATCCTGATGGTGAACGACTTTATTGACTTCGGCACGCTCAAAGAACAATTGCAGATCACCGATGGTAATCTGGCCAGTCATTTGAGTGCCCTGGAAAAACTGCAATACATAGAAGTAAGAAAACAATTCATCGGCAAAAAACCCAACACTTCGTATGCTGTAACCATTGCCGGCAAGAAAGCATTCAGCGAGCACCTGACAGCTCTCGAAAAACTAATCAAACAATCTGCTTAACAGACACCTTTTACTCCTGCACTAAAACATTTCACCCATGGAAGCAATCACGCCAAGCCTCAATAAGGAATTCAATACCGTTAAGGAAGAGCTCCTCCAGCACATAGATAATCCCAAGCAGCTGGAAAAACTTTATCGCAAAAACAAAACCGGTTTTCAGCGCGTATTCAATGCGGTATATCCCGATATACAGGCACACACCAGCGCCCAGGTATGGAACGAACGGTTGAATTTTGAACAGGGAGACCTGTTTCTCGGCCCCAAAAAAGAAATGCTGTTTGTATTACTGGCTGCATTGGTTACCGGACTGCTGGCCAGGATCCCTGAGTTTACGGGCATGAACGCAGATTATTTTTTTATGCGCAATATTGGCCTGGTGGGATCTCCGATGTTGATGGCTTATTTTTTATGGAAACAAAAAACAGCCCTTCGCCAGATACTGGTGCCACTGGTAGCAGTTATATTGTCTGCCTTCTATATTAATTTCTTACCCAACAATCCGGCGAGCAATTCCATTATACTGGCTTGTATCCACCTGCCTGTTTTTTTATGGACCTTACTGGGGTATAGTTTTGCCGGGGGCAACTGGAAGAGCCATTCTCAACGGATCAACTTCCTGCGGTTCAATGGAGATTTTGCGGTGATGTCGGCTCTGCTGGTGCTGGCAGGTGCATTGTTCACCGGCATCACCATTGGATTGTTCGAACTGATCGGTTTGCATATCCAGGAATTTTATGCAAAACATATCGTTATATGGGGCATTTCGGCTATCCCGATCCTGTCTACCTACCTGGTGTTAAACAACCCGCAGCTGGTCAATAAGATCTCGCCACTGATCGCCAGAATTTTTACCCCGCTGGTATTTGTTACCCTGCTGGTATTTCTCATAGCGATCATTTATACCGGCA
>CALRQQ020000232.1:0-6072 GCA_943370345.1 Chitinophaga pinensis | reverse complement strand
TTGCATTTCAAAAAGAAGCAAAGCTGCATACAGTTGCTCCTGCTGTTGCAGAAAATGAAAATATCCCGCAACATTCCGGTCAATCCGTTTTTCACAGCATCATTGATATGGAGGACGTGACTGTGAAGTATGGTGATAAACTCATTCTTGACCGGATCAACTGGCGGGTACTGCCTGGCGAATGCTGGTTACTGACCGGACCGAACGGAGCCGGTAAGTCAACCCTGCTGAGCCTGGTGACGGGTGATAACCCACAGGCTTATGCGAACAGGATCCATTTATTTGGCCAACGCCGGGGAACGGGAGAAAGCATCTGGGACATCAAGAAGAAGACCGGCTTTCTGTCACCTGAACTTCATGTCTATTTTAATAGCCTATCCACCGGATTTGAAACCGTTGCTTCCGGCCTTTTTGATACGATCGGGTTGTTCCGGACTGTTGACAAAGAAGATACGGAATGGGTAATGCAATGGATGGAAGTATGTGGTGTCAGTCACCTGAAAGATAAATGGCTGCAAGACATGTCAACCGGAGAACAACGACTGACCTTACTGGCCAGGGCCCTGGTAAAAGATCCACCGTTACTCATTCTCGATGAACCTTGTCAGGGACTTGATCCTGACCGCAAGCGCCACCTGCTGGATCTCATTAACCGGATCTGCACGATCACCGGCAAAACCCTGGTATTTGTATCGCATTATGAAAATGAAGTACCGGAATGTATTAATAAGTATATACGGATTGAAGGGGGAAGAAGGAAGTACGACCCTTCGATACGACGCACATGAATTAGCTGAACCCTGAGCTGTTACTTTGGCGTCTACTCAGGATGACAAGAGCTATTTCCTGACACCCGACACCTGACACCTGACACCTGATTCACTATCTTTGCGACCTAAAATTCCCCCATGCTTCACTGGACCCTGAAAAAATTTGATGAACTGACGCCCCATGAATTGTATGCGATCCTGCAGTTGAGAAGTGAAGTATTTGTGGTGGAACAGAATTGTGTGTACCAGGACATGGATGATAAAGATTTAAAGGCCTCGCATCTGATGGGCTATGACCGGGAAAAGTTTGGCGAAAAGCTTCTCGCTCATACCCGGTTGTTACCCCCTGGTGTATCGTATCCGGAATCTTCTATTGGCCGCGTGGTCAGTTCGCCGGCGGTGCGGGGCATGGGTATTGGCCGCACGCTGATGCAGCAATCCATTGCCAGCATATATAAGTTATATGGGCAGGGTCCGATCCGTATCGGCGCCCAGTTATACCTGAAAAACTTCTACGCATCACTTGGATTTATCCCGGAAGGAGAAATTTATCTTGAGGATAATATCCAACATATCATTATGTATTTACCCTGATTGCTCGTAAAAACACGAAGTAGAACCGCTTTAATTCTGGTCAAAAACAAAAAAACCGGTTAAAATATTAGCCGTGTACTTCACTATTGGTCTACCTTAGTTCTCGAAATCCAATAGTAGAAAAACCAGAAATCTGATACCAATGAGAACAAGTTTACTCAAAGTGCGGCTGTCCGCGCTTGTCTGCTTCCTCGCAGTCTTCTCTTTTTCCTCACAGGCACAATCATTCACAACAGGTAATGGCAAAGTAGAGATCGGTCTTGGCATAGGCCCGATGTTCTTCCTTGGCGACCTGGGTGGAAGTGCAGGTGTAGGTAAAACATTCATCAAAGACCTTGATCTTCCCCTCACCAAACTGAACAAAGGGCTGTATGTGAACTACTACCCTACTGAATGGTTCGGTTTCCGTCTGGCTGGAAATCTTGGTTATGTTTCAGGAGATGATGCACAAGCACCTTCCAAAGGTGGTGCTGAAATGGACCGCCGGGAAAGAAACCTGAATTTCCGCTCCAAGATCAGTGAAGCGTATGTAGCTGCTGAGATCTATCCGACTTACTTCCTGGAAAAATATGATGGCTTGTTGGGCAAACTCCGTCCCTATTTACTGGCTGGAGCCGGCATTTATCATTTCAATCCGGAAACCAAGGATGTGGATGGAAGCTGGGTAAAAACGGCCCCTCTCCGTCTGGAAGGCCAGGGTTTTACTGAATATCCTGACAGCAAGCCTTACAAACTGACACAAACCAATCTACTCGCAGGTTTCGGTGTCAAGTACTATGTAAAAGAAAACATGTATCTCGGATTCGAGATCCTGCATCGTAAATTATTCACCGATTATGTAGATGATGTAAGCAACAACTACTATATCGACCCGATCTATTTTGATCAGTACCTGCCTGCAGCGGATGCTGTAAAAGCAAGAAGGTTGTACTACAGGGGTACTTATAGTTTCCCGACCACCCGGCCCTATGAAGAATTTGCTGAAAGAGGCGATCCCAAACAAAACGACGCTTTCTTCTCCAGTATCTTCCGTCTTGGCTGGCGCCTCGGAGGCAATAGTAACCTGAAGCACCTGAAATGCCCGGTGTTCTACTGATCGTACCGCTTAATACCGAACCACTATGAAACCATCTTTATCAATCCGCAGCCTCGCGGGACTGGTGATGCTCACCGGCCTCCTCATTGCTGAACCGGCTTTTGCCTCCGGGAAACCTTACTGCAACTCTGTTAACGTAAGCAATAACCCGGATGAAGGAGTCCCGGCCAAAAAAGAAAAAAAGAACACAAAGAATTTTGCTTCCCTGAACAATCCCTCCGTTAAAATTCATCCGGCCACTGTCAAACGTGAAATGCATGTGGTGGCGAAAGAAAACGATGGATCCGAAGTAGACTTCTTTGTATTTGACCTGCAAGGCACGATCCTTCAGCATTATAAAATGAAACCGAAAAGTCATTATAAGCTGAGTGGTCTGCGCAAAGGAAAATATACATTCAGCGTTTTCCAGGGCGATGAAGAAACCGCCTCCGGAAAATTTGAAATACGCTAAAAACGAATGCCGTCCCGAAAAGCGGCAGGGAGATTAATAAAATCTGATACCTGGTTGAATAAACCTAATCCGTTCTCTATTGGTACTCTCATTTGTATACAATTTTATTAAAAACTCTCTGCCCTGCTTTCGGGAACTTATCAAACCCTGAGCTCTTTTAATTGTCATAACTAAGAAACCCGAAAAGGTATTATCCGGATTATTTTTAATTCAGATAACCAGGCAGGGAAATTGTCTAAATCCAGTATCCTGCAAAACCAGGAACCCCCTACGCTGAAGATTTTTACAATCACTTCCTGCCTTTACCTTGAGGGAAACAACAAGTACGAAGCCGCTTTTTAGTGGCTTTTGTCGTTTATTGGGGTCAGAGAACAGCCAGAGAGCGAGAAGCTAGAAGCTAGAAGCTAGAAGGAAACAGCCCCTGAAAGCAGTCGGGAGTCGGGAGTTAGTAGTCGGGAGTCAACAGCCCCTACTAAGAACTTGTAGCTTAATCAACCAGCAGTAACTCGTTTTACGCAATGCCTTTCGTACTTCGTACTTCTAACTTCGTACTTCCTCCTAAGATTCCCCTAAAACAGGGATATTTTACCTGATTATCAACGGTTAGATTTGCCTCGTTCTCTTTTTAAGGAAACTGGCTTATATTAGGTGTATAAGCAGAAAGGTTTCCCGGGCCTTTCCGGGGGCGATTGCCGAAAAGCCATACGAGTAGGCGGTCAACCAAAATCATGCAATTATGAACTTAATTGAAAGAGCAAAAAACATCATGATGACTCCCGCCAAAGAATGGGATGTTATTAATGGAGAAGAGGCAAATGTGCCTGGTATTATCACTGGCTATGTGGTCCCGCTCGCGGGCGCAGCAGCTGTTGCTGCTTTTATCGGATATGGATTAATTGGAGTTGACTATGGATTCGGGGTCCGGCTTAAAGGGATTGACTGGGGTCTGTATCATGGGATTTCAGTTCTTGCCGGCGCTTTACTGAGTGTATTTATAAGCGCTTTTGTTATAGATGCATTGGCTCCCAGTTTTGGATCTGAAAAAAATATGGGCAAGTCAGTTCAACTGGTAGCCTATTCCTGGACACCTGGATGGGTCGGAGGTTTATTGGCTATCTTACCCGCATTAGGTATTATCGGAGGGCTTGCAGGTCTTTATGGATTATACCTGCTTTACGTGGGCTTACCAAAACTGAAGAATACGCCACAGGATAAACAAGTCAGTTACTATGTAGTTTCATTAGTCGTTATCATCGTGGTATTTGTAGTTATAGGCTTTATCATGACCAAAATATTTATGTCCGTATTTGGACTGAGTTATGGATTGGGAAATGCAAGTTTCAGTATTTAATAAAACTGATCATAAAAAAAGACCAGCAAAAATGCTGGTCTTTTTTTTATAGCTCCATTTTCAGGTATTGTGCCGTATGGCTCTCTTTATTCTTCACCAGGTCTTCCGGTGTTCCTTCAAACAACACCCGTCCTCCCCCATCGCCACCTTCCGGCCCGATATCGATCACATGGTCGGCCACTTTGATCACATCCATATTGTGTTCAATCACCAATACGGTATTGCCCCGGTCCACCAGTTTATTCAACACCACCAGTAAGTGGCGTATATCTTCAAAATGGAGACCGGTAGTCGGCTCATCCAATATGTAAAACGTTTTACCGGTATCACGCTTGGCGAGTTCCGTTGATAATTTCACCCGTTGGGCTTCTCCCCCGCTTAGCGTTACGGCCGATTGTCCGAGTGTGATATAGCCCAACCCCACTTCTTCCAGCACTTTGATCTTCCGGTACAGATATGGTACCGGCTGAAAGAATTCCACAGCCTCTTCCACCGTCATCTCTAATACATCGGCAATGGATTTTCCTTTGTAGCGAATCTCCAGTGTTTCGCGGTTATAGCGTTTTCCATTGCATTTTTCACAATGCACATATACATCCGGCAAAAAATTCATTTCGATCACCCGCATACCGCCGCCTTCACATACATCACAGCGTCCGACCTTTACATTGAAGGAAAACCGGCCCGCATTATAGCCCCGTATCTTGGATTCCGGCAAAGAAGCAAACAGGGTCCGGATCTCAGTAAAGAATCCACAATAGGTGGCGGGATTACTCCGGGGTGTACGGCCAATGGGCGATTGGTCGATCTCGATGACTTTATCGATCTGCTCCAATCCCTTGATGGATTTATATTCCAACGGATTCATCTTGGAACCAAATGCATGTTTGGACAGGATGGGGTATAAGGTCTCGTTGATCAATGTGGATTTTCCGCTGCCGCTCACGCCGGTCACGCAGATAAATTTTCCCAACGGAAATTTCACATCCACTTTCCGCAGGTTATTCCCTGCTGCCCCTTTCAGTTCGAGAAACTTTCCCGTGCCGGTCCGGCGTGTTTCAGGCACATCGATCAGATGATGACCATTGAGATAACCGGAGGTCAGGGTATCCAGTTTCAGCAGTGCCTTGGGATCACCCTGTGCCACGATCCTGCCGCCATGAAAACCGGCTTTAGGTCCGATATCGATCAGGTGATCTGCCGCAAGCATGATATCCTTGTCGTGTTCCACCACCAATACACTGTTGCCGATATCCCTTAAATTTTTCAGGGCTTCGATCAACCGGTGGTTATCGCGCTGATGTAAGCCAATGGATGGTTCGTCCAGGATATAAGTGATGCCCTGTAATTGTGAACCGATCTGGGTGGCCAGCCGGATCCGTTGCGATTCGCCACCGCTCAGGGTACGTGAAGGCCGGTCAATGGTAAGATAGGTCAGTCCCACATCCAGCAGGAACTGTAACCGTTCCCGGATCTCTTTCAGCACATCTTTGGCAATGGCTTTCTGTTTATTGTCCAGCATCAGTTCGATGCCGTCAAACCAGGCGGCCAGGTTATCCAGGTTCATCTGGCTCAGTTCAGCAATATTGCGGCCGTTGACCTTGAACCAGAGACTTTCTTTTTTCAACCTTGTCCCATTACAACTGTCACAGGGCTTAATGATCATGTAATCTTCGGTCCATTCCCTGATCGCCTCACTATAGGGATTGGCAAACCAGCGCTGCAGCATATTGATCACCCCTTCAAAGGGTGCATTGGGATCGAACTTTGTACTTTCGAAATCAAGGTCTTCCTGTTGTCCTTCCTCATT
>CALRQQ020000231.1:0-6074 GCA_943370345.1 Chitinophaga pinensis | reverse complement strand
TGTTTATCTGCAACAAACTTCTTCCTTTAAAGTACAATCTGTTTTTTCACATCTGGCTGCCAGTGAGGATCCTGCACAGGATGATTTTACGAAGCAGCAGTTTACGCTCTTTCAGGAGGCTGCGGACAAATTAAAGACGATGTTGGGGTATTCTTTCCTCTGCCATATTTCCAATTCGGCAGCGGCTATCCGTTTGCCTGAACTGCAACTGGATATGGTAAGGCTGGGTATAGGATTGTATGGAGTGGATAGCGCGGATAGTCATGAGCTGGATCTGCAGACTGTAGCCACCCTTAAGTCTACGATTGCCCAGCTAAAAAGGCTGGAGCCTGGTGAATCGGTAAGTTATAACCGCAAGGGGAAAGTAGAACAACCTTCCCTGATCGCTACGATCCGGCTGGGTTATGCAGACGGGTATCCCCGCCGTTTGGGAAATGGGAAAGGCAAAGTGCTGATCAATGGAAAACCGGCCCCGATCATCGGGAATATCTGTATGGATATGTTCATGGCCGATGTAACCGGCATACCCGGCGTTCAGGCAGGCGATGAAGTGATCATCTTCGGCAAAGACCTCCCGGTAACGCAACTGGCCACCTGGGCTGATACCATTCCCTACGAGATCCTCACCGGTATTTCGCAACGGGTAAAGCGGGTGTATTTTGAGGAATAGGGGGAGGGATGAGGGTTTAGCGCAGGAGGGCTGTTTTCCTTATATTTGCTCCTAAAATTCACTCATTGAAACTCAGATCAGTTGCCCTCCTTATTGCATTAATTATCGTTGCTGACCAGGCATTAAAAATCTGGATCAAGACGGCTCATCCTACCGGTGAAGTGCTGCGTGTTTTCGGGCTTGATCAGTTCCGGCTGCATTTTATTGAGAATCCGGGAATGGCCTGGGGTTGGAAATTTGGCAATGAGACCGGTAAAATGATCCTGACCCTTTTCCGTTTAGGGGCGGTGATCTTTGGTACCTGGTACCTCGGGCAGATCGTAAAACAGAAATACAGTAAAGGATTTATTATTTGCGCCGGTCTGATCTATGCCGGGGCGCTGGGTAACCTGATCGACAGTATGTTTTACGGGATGATCTTTGATAAGGGATTGCATTACGACGCTTCATTGAATGATTATATCAGTTATTCCGGCGTGGCACAGTTTTCGTCCAATGGTTATTCCTCTTTCCTACATGGAAGTGTGGTGGACATGCTTTATTTCCCGCTTATAGAAACAAAGGACTTCATTTTTTTCAGCCCGATATTTAATATTGCTGATGCTTCCATTTCCATCGGGGTGATCACCCTGCTGATCTTCCAGAAGCGATTCTTTAAGAAGACGGAAAGCGTGGAAGCCAATCCTACGGTGGAAACCAGCAGCGAGATCAGTGATAAAATGCAGGTATCCTGATCTATTGATTCGTCTTCAGCACTGTTTTCCGGATATAGCCATCCTTGCTGCGGATACGCAGGTAATACATACCTGGTACCAGATCTGATGTGTTTTCAAATATAATTCGTGTGATACCGGCTAACAGATCCGTTGTTTTATGGCGTACGATCTTCCCGGATGCATCGATCAGGTCAGCTTCTGCCTTACTGCCCTGAACAGTTACAATATCTGCCTGCAGTTCATTGGAAAAAGGATTGATCACACGCACAAAGCTGAGGGCCTCCTGCTTTGTGGAAAGTTGCAGGGTTCTTGACCAGGTGGATTGCCCGCGCTGGTTCCGCATATTGATCCGGTAATAGGTTTTACCGGCCAGTGCAACCGGATCGGTAAAACTATACTCTTGTGAGGCTGAAGTATAATCCAGATGACTGCCTATTGTTCCGATCAAAGAAAATACGATGCCATCCGTACTTTTCTCTACATCGAACTGCAGGGGTTCATCTTCATCAGTGGTGGTCCAGCGCAATTCTGCCAGGCCATTATTTTTTTGCCCGTTGAATGACAATAATTGTGCCGCCAGCGGAACTCCGCAGTCTATGATATTCAGGGTAATGATATTCGCCACATCGGTAAAGCTGCAGGATGGGTTGGAAAGATTGGCTGCAGTTGTAGCCACCACCAGCCGGTACAGATCACCTGCATTGCTCAGTAATGTTTCTGATGGAGGTATGGTGTAAGCGGTTACATACTCCCAGGTACTTCCGTTCCATACCGGTACTGCCGGTCCGGAGGGTGCTGTTACATCCAGCCAGGTGGATCCGCCATCGGTGCTGCGTTGCCATTTGTAGTACGTATAATTATTGAAAAAGGAGCGTACGGTATCGTAGATGGTCAGGGTATTGCTGTCGCAAACTGTAGGTGTAAGTGACGGTGAATAGCTCATGTTGGGCGAACAGGTAGAAACGGCTATATCATCCAGCGCCCAGTCATTGCCCCCGCCACCCGGTGCATTATTAAAAAATTTCAGGACAAAACTGGTCTGTGCAGGACCGGTCAGAAAGGTAAAACCTTTCTTCACCCACTGCCGGTTGTAACGGAGGTTGCCGGAGGTATAATAATCGATCCCGTCAATTTCAAATGTCAGGTTAGGTGCCACTCCTGATGAATCGCCGGTCGCTGTTGGAATATAGAAAGGAGGGCCAGCCGCATTGGTCGCTCCCTTTCCATTGGAGTCACAACCGCATTTGGAACAGATATTCCGCATCCAGCAGGAGATCTCATAGTAGGTATTTGGACAAAGACCGGAGATCGTTTGCTGAAAGGCAGAATCGATCCGGTAGGCCGCATTGATCACCAGCATATAACCGCCATTGGCATTGGCCACTGTATCCGAAGGCGGGTTGCCCAGGGCAGGCGAGGCTGCACCGGTATGGTCCCCGATAATATCCCAAACACTGAATACCCGGTGTGAAGGGGCAGAAGCATCGGGGATGGCCCAGCTGTTACTCGTGGTATAACCAGTTCGTGTAGATGTATTATTGGCCACCCCGTAGTAATAGTCATTGGGCATATTGGCATCGAAATGACTATACGTATACCCTACCGGTACATTGGCGGAAGTACCCCTGTTACGGGGACGGCCACTGCCAAATGTTCCATTGAATTCCGTACCGATCGAATTAGCACCAATTGAGTTGGAGCAGATCCCGAAATTGGTATAGACCCTGAGTGTATTGGCCGGAAAAGTAAATGTAGATATGGAAGCTGCCCCCGCTTTATAGGTCATGTTGCCACCCCCTGTACTGATATTACTGCCTGTAAGCGCTGTTACCCTTACCCGGAACGAAGCAACCATGATACAGGTGTTTCCATAAAAAGAAGGTTTATGTGTATTGGCCACTCTTCCCCGGCGGAAAGCAGTGGCCGGTGCGGCTGCTGTATTATACCCGAGGTGAATGGTGATGTTTGAACCGGTGATCCATCCTGCATCATCCCCATAGGTATCCGTAAATTGTTTGTAGATCTTTCCTTCGTTGGTCAATACGCGGACCGTACCTGCAATATAAGTGGTGCCAACGGGTACTGCATCCTGATACCGGCAGCTGTCATAGGTGCCGGACCGTACCACAAAAGTAGCCCTGATCTCCAGGGTATCGCCTGTTTCCACTGTACCGCCATTCAATCCCTTCGTGACATTTATATAACTTTTCCCAAAATCAATATTCTGTGCCATTACCTGTACAGATCCGGGCAGCCAGAACGCCGGAATTACAAGCAGGTAACGAAGAATACAGTTGGGTATGGTTGCTTTCATGAATAGGGTTTCTGTTTCACCGGATCAGCACAAGGGTTTAAAAGTAAACTAATGGTTAACCATTGCAAATAGGAAAGGCCCTCCGTGAAGGTGCTATATACCCGAGTGTGTATACTGTGTAGATTTCCCTGTTGCTAAAGGATTTACTTAGCAGTATATTGAGTATGAATTTCACCTCTATGCAAAAACCAACCCTTTTTCTTGTGAGCCTTATTGTATTGTGTACGTATACTTCAAATGTATCTGCACAGGGAGAACCTTTTACAAAAAGGACAGTCGTATCCGGTCTCAATTCAGCCTGGGAAGTACTATACGGACCCAATGACTCGCTCTGGGTGACAGAGAACAGATCCTACCTGATCTCCAGGATCAATATTGCCAACGGTGCCAAGACCGTACTGGCCGATCTCCGTGCAATAGATGGAACTATCAACTTTTTAGCCAGTTCTCCCAACCAGCCACAAGGTGGATTGATGGGGCTGGCCATTCATCCGAATCTTTACTCCACGGATCAGGCAACCCGTTCCGCCAAGCCCTGGGTCTATGCCGCTTATGTATACAACAAAGGGGTATGTCCCGGTACAGCTACGAGTTGTATCTATACGACCAAGATTGTGCGGTTTGATTATGACGGAAACACGCTGTCCAATCCGACCACGATTATCAATACGATCCCAGGCAGCAGTGATCATAATTCAGGAAGACTGGTGATCAGTCCGGTAATTGAACCCGGCGCCGATGCCGCACATACACAGTATCGTCTGTATTATACTGTCGGGGACATGGGGGCCGGTCAGTTCCTCAATACCACAAGGGCAGAAAATGCGCAGGTACTCAATAACCTGGAAGGGAAAGTGTTGCGGCTGAATACGGAAAGCGATGGTGATGCCGGTCAGGATGCATGGATACCCAATGATAATCCATTCTTTAATGCATCTTCCATCACACCACAGGATTATGTATATACACTCGGTCACCGGAATGCACAGGGATTGGCCTGGGGCAGTGTAAACGGAACAGATATTCTATACAGTACCGAACAAATGGACCGGACCGATGATGAGATCAATATCATAACCGCCGGAAAGAATTATGGATGGGATCAGGTTTCCGGTTACTGTGATAACAACGTGAACGGTTATAAGATCGGACAGAATACGTCGGCTAATGAGGGTGTATTCTGTTCTGTAACGGCCAATAACCATCAGGAACCCATTTTTACGACCTATACTGAGCCGGCTTCCGGTATGGCCGCACTCATGGCACAATCCAATAATCAGCTCTGGCCAACACTGGCATTATCCAGTGTGGATTTTTATGGATCGGGTAAGATCGCCGGATGGAAACATTCATTATTTGTAACCGGGCTCAAACTGAATAAGGTTTGCCGGTTAAAACTGAATGCGGCCGGTACAGATGTGGTAGGGGATACGATCAGTTATTTCTCCGGCGACGGCAACAGGATCAGAAGGATCCGGGTATCACCCGATGGATTGAAATTCTATGTAGCCCGGGATGTAGGAGCTACCAGTAATGCTGGTACCATCATGGAATATACCTACGCCGGTATCGTCTTGTCACTTAATGAAGACCCCGGAACGCGCCCGCAACTGGTGAATGACCTGATCAGTATCTACCCCAATCCTGTTTCGGATATCCTGAATATTCATGGTAAAAGAGAATTACGAAAACCTTTATTCGCTCAGGTACTTGATTTCAACGGACGACAGTTGCTCTCTGCCAGCAGCTTCCGCAATGACTTTGCTATGGATGTACGTACCCTCCAGTCCGGCATGTACTTTCTGAAACTGTACAATGGAAATAATATGGAAGTTCAGGTAGTGAAATTCGTCAAGCGTTGATCTAAGTACGCCACTCATTACCTGCCTTTGCCGGCCGGCTCATTCGATCTCTGAAGTCCCTCCCATAAAAAAATAACCCCCGCTTTCGCAGGGGCTTTTTTTTAATGCTCAGGGTGCTGAATAAATACTAACGCGTTGCGGTAAATTATTTTTTCTTAATGGACGTGCTCTCCCGGATATAACGGATCGCAGCGGCCCTGTCTGGGTTATCAACCGGGGCCACATTTTCGGAACCGGAAATGATCCTTGATCCGGAAAGAATGGCCTTCAGGTAAGCTGATCTGATCTGTTCAGAGGAAGTGCTGCTGCCCTTTTTAACAGCCGTCAGCTGCGGGGCAATGAAAGAAGACAAGGGACGTGCATTACTTTTCATAAGGCGAAGGGGTTAATACAGAATAATGAATTTTACATACCTAAGTTACACCTGTTTATGGTGTTGCTGCAAATTTCAACGCCTAAAAAAAAGAGAAAACAGTATGTTTTCTCTTTTTACTAAGGGGAATTACTATTTT
>CALRQQ020000230.1:0-6076 GCA_943370345.1 Chitinophaga pinensis | reverse complement strand
TCATCAGCCCTGGAGTAACCAATACTTTTCAGGTGTACCAGCGGGGAACTGGCGAAATACTCTTTTATTTTGTTCCGGTTACTCAGCAGATTAGCGATCTGCACCTGTAGGTATTCAGGGGAAAAGGGCTTTTCAATATAGGCATCAGCACCCAGTTCAAGTCCATCAATTTTTGATTGCAGGGTGTTTTTGGCGGTGAGCAGGATTACAGGAATATGACTGTATTCCACATTTGTTTTAATGATCCTGCAAAGTTCAAAGCCATCCATGACCGGCATCATGACATCTGAAATCAGCAGCTGGACAGCATGTTCCCGCAGCTGAAGCAATGCTTCCTGGCCGTCACCGGCTTTTATCACAGTATATTTTTCAGACAGTTCCTGTTCCAGGAATTCCAGGATGTCTTCGTTGTCATCAGTTATCAGAATTAATGGCTTCATTTCCGGAGGGTTGTTTTAGCGGAATGGTCAGTTTAAATATATTTAAGTTTTCTGAGCTGTCTTCCAGACTGAGCGTTCCATTATGTAAAACAGTGAGCGAAAGGGAAAGCGATAAGCCGATGCCGGTTCCTTTCTGTTTTTCGGTTTCTTTTAGTCGGAAGAACGGTTCAAATATTTTTGTTTTCATTACCGGAGGTATCAGGTATCCGTCATTTTTAACCAGCATCGTAAAACTGTTTTTGTGCTGGTCATCAGGCAGCAGTTCAATCACCACCCGACTGTCTGCATATTTCACGGCATTTCCAAGCAGGTTGTAAATTATTTTGCTGAATGCATCCGTGTCAATGTAGGCAAGTATCTCCTGCGATGGTATGATCAGGTTGAATTGCAGATTTCTTTGTTCGGCAAGCGGTTTGAAACTAATGAAACTTTCTTCCATCAGGTCGTTGATATTGGCTTGTGAAAGGCTGAGGCTGTACTCATTTATTTCGGTTTGCCGGAAATCAAGCAACTGATTGGTCAGTTCAACAAGCCGGATCGTATTTTTTTCCATGATACGCAGACTGTCCTTAATTTCTGGTAAGGTGCCGGCTTGCCGGACAACTTTTTCCAGCGGCCCTTTAATCAGTGTAAGCGGGGTTTTGATTTCATGCGCAATATTGGTGAAGAAATTCATTTTTGCCTCATATATTTCCTTCTCTTTGGTAATCTCCAGTTGTTCAATTTTACGGCGGTTTTTTTCTTTTAGCCGGTTATGATAAATGCGGGCTGCATAGATACCAAGGACTAAAAGGACCAGGATATATATGGCGATCGCGGTAGTACTCGCCCACCAGGGTGGTAAAATAACAATGACCAGGCTGGTTTCCCTGCCGCTTGATGGCTGTCTCCCGGCTGCTGTTTTTACCCGGAATGTATAGGTTCCGGGTGGCAGATTGGTAAAATAGACTTTCCGGTTTGTTTTCAGATAAACCCATTCATCATCCAGTCCTTCCATTTTATAAGCATACTCCGACATCTCCGGAGCCGTGAAGCGCAGGGAAGCAAAGTCAATACTGAAAGTAGACTGGCGGCTGTTTAATACGATCTTTTCTGTAAAACTGATAGATTTTTTCAATGGGGAGCCGGCTTGTCCGATCGCCAGTTCCGTATTACTGACCTGGAATCCGGTTATAAATACCGGGGAGGAGAATTTCCGCTGATCAGTGGCAGAAGGATGGAACCGGATCAACCCTTTTACGCTGCCAAAATACATATTGCCTGCCCGGTCGCGAAATGCAGAGCTGAAGTTAAACTGGTCATTCAAGAGGCCGTTTGCTTTTGTGTAAACGTTGAAGTTTTCCGTATCAGGGTTCAGGTGGACCAACCCTTTGGTTGTACTGATCCAGAGTGTCTGATTGCTGTCTTCTGCAATACTCAGTATGAAACTGGAAGGCAGGCCATTGGCAGTCGTAAATCGCCTGAAACTCCGGCTGCTTTCTTCATAGCGGCATAAACCGTTTTCGGTGGCAATCCATAGCCTGCCGCGACTGTCCTCAAAGATCTTATTGACACGGTCATGACTCAGGCTGGTCTTATTTGTCTGATCATTCAGGTAATTGATCACTTCCCCGCTATTTTCATTTACACAGTATACACCATTTCCATATGTGGCTGCCCACAACAGGCCTTTCCTGTCTTTTAATAATGAAGTATACCAATTATGCAATGGCAGGAAGGGCTGTAATGAAAAATTATTCTGGTGGCGGTTGAATCGGTACGTGCCAATAGTGGTTCCGATCAGTATTTCGCCCGCCGGAGACTGATAGATACAATAAATGAAATTACTTCTTATGTGGGTACTGTCATTTCCTTTTGAATAATGACGGATCACCTTTCCTGTCCGTATATTCATTACATCCAGTCCATGTTCAAATGTTCCAATCCAAAGTTCATCACCTGTTACCATCAATCCATGAATATTCGTATAGGAAATTCCGTCTTTTCTGCCGGTGGGTTGAAAATTTGTAAACCGTCCAGTGGCGGTATCATACCTGTTTAATCCTGCATCTTCCGTACCCATCCACAAATAACCATACTGGTCCTCAATGATTTCACGGACTACATTGCCGCTGATAGCATTCGGACCTGCGCCGGGAAAGAACTTATTGAATGTAATCGCCTGTTTCGGGAAATAGTTGATGCCCCCAAAATATGTGCCGGCCCAAATGCCCCCTTCCTGGTCCTTACAGAATGCGTAGACCGCATTGTCTGAAATGGAATAAGGATTCGTGTAATCTTTACGGAGGTTGGACGTTTCGCCTGTCCGGCTGTTGTAAATATAAATGCCGGATTCTGTAGCAATCCAGTATTCATCAGCGGATACCTGGAGAAAATCGCGGGCGAATATTTCTGTGTTGTCCGCAGTATATGTCAGAATATCTTTATAAGAAGTGGTGACAGGATCAAAAAGTTTCACCCCCTGGTTGGATGTTCCTGCCAGTATTTTACCACCGGAAGCAGGGTATAGACTTTCTATCCAGTTAGATGCGGCAATCGGCGATTTGCTGAACAGGTTGTATGCAATAAACTGGTCCTGCCCGGGTTTGTATTTTTCCAGTAAACCCGTGGTCGTGGATACCCATATTGATCCGTCATCCGGTGTACAGATGGCGGTTGCTTCAAAAAAACGGTTTATCGGGTAGGTGCGTAACTGCAGGGTCGCAGGCTTCCAGGCATGTAAAATAAAATTGGAAATAAACCATAATGTGCCGGATTTATCCATTTTTATATCAGTTACCCGACCCGGTGCGGGTATCGGCAATACATGAAAACTTTCATCAGTTTCATGATAGCTGAAAATACCTTTATCGGTTCCTACCCATAAAGTGTGGTCCTTATCAGCATAGAGGGAATGAATAAAATTATTTCCAAGGCTTTTATTGTTTTCCGGTTGATTCCTGAATGTCTTAAAGGTGTACCCATCAAACCTGTTCAGTCCATCTTTGGTGCCGAACCAAAGGAAGTCGCGGTTGTCCTGCAGGCAACATACTACCGCATTATTGGAGAGTCCATCCTCTACCTGGTAATGACGGAAATAATAAGGCTGCGTCTCTCCCTGCAATGCCGGAAAAAGCAGAACAAACACTAGTATTATATTTATCCTCAATCGTTTAACCATTTATTTCTGGACTGAATATATGGTGGTTCAGTGACTGTTTCAGTTAAATGACATTTTTTGTCGAAATTCTGAAACGATTTGGCTATTAGACGGAAAATTATTGTTTCAAATTCACATTGCGAAATTTTCACAGCCTTCAAAACTCTGTTTTATGCGATTGCGTTGTCCTCTGTTGCCCGCCGGTAACAAACCTTTGACTGTTGGGGTATTTTACCTCTTTAGCCCTTTATGCCGGCCAGAAAAACTGTTTACAACGTTCCCCGTTCAACATTTTTTATCAGCTGCTGAAAGCCGATTTGCTGCTTTATAGTTCTCATTTTTATTTTCTAAAACCAAAATTGCTATATGAAAAAACAAAAATCTAGTCCCGCTCCCCTGAAATGGATGCTGAAAGGACTGGTGCTGCTGCTGTTGGTATTCAGCAGCCATTCCGGTTATGCACAGACAACTGTTACCGGTATGGTGCGCAATGCGCAGGGTGAACCGGTTTCTGGTGCTACTATTAGTGTAAAAGGTAAAAAGACCAATGCGGTCAGTGCTGCTGATGGTAAATTCAGTATTCAGGCAGTTCCCGGTGATTTACTGCTGATCACTTATGTCGGGTACGAAGCTGCCGAAGCAGTGGTAGGTAATTCCGCGTCTGTTTCCGTTACCTTAAATATAAAAGTGGAAACATTGGAAGACCTGGTCGTCGTGGGATATGGAACCGTTCGAAAAAAAGACCTGACAGGTGCTGTGAGTGTGGTGAATGTAAAGGATATGAAAAAAACGGCATCTTTTGATGTGGCCAAAATGCTTCAGGGACAGACACCCGGCGTAAGCGTGCATGGTTCCGGTGAACCTGGCGGATTTGTACAGATAAAGATCAGAGGGATTAGTTCGCTGGTGAATAATAACCCGCTTTTCGTGGTGGATGGGGTGATGATCAGTGCACCATTCGATTTTTCCCCCAATGATATTGAGACCATACAAATTCTCAAGGATGCTTCAGCAACGGCCATTTATGGTTCACGTGGCAGTGCCGGGGTGGTGATAATCACCACGAAGAAAGGGAAAGCAGGTAAAATTAAAATAAATTACAGTGGCTATGCGGGTGTTCAGCAAATTGCTAAACGTTGGGATGTGACCGACGCGGCTGGATACCGGAAGATTACCAATCAGGCTGAACTTAATGCAGGTCTTTCAATAGCACCCGGAAATAATCCAGCCAGTCCGTCTTTTATCGGAACTGTAAATACCGACTGGCAGGAAGAGGCGTTCCGTTCAGCAATGATCCAGGATCACAATATCAGTTTATCCGGAGGAACCGAAGGAATGTCCTTCAACGCTTCACTTGGTTATTTTGACCAGACCAGTACGATCAGCGGGCCTCAATCCTATAAAAGATATACGGCCACTATGGGACTTACTGGCAAAAAAGGGATCTTCAGCTATGGGGCAAAAGTTTTTTATACCAATTCACATAAAGTAAATCCGTTTAACGGGTCAAACAGTAAAGCCGTCTTCGGAGGTGCCCTCACCAGTCTGGTGACCACTATCCCGACCATACCGGTGTATGATCCGGCACGCCTGGGCGGTTATGGTGGTGCAGATAATATTACACAAAGGGCCATTACGTTGAATGTAATAGGCCTGAATAACCTCCTGAAGAATGAAGCGGACCGTGATCGTTTTCTCGGCAATGTCTGGGGTGAGTTGGAGCTTATTAAGAACCTGAAGTATAAACTCAATCTGAGTTTCGACCGTGGTCAGGAAGTCGGTTTTGCCTTCGAACCCAAGTATGATCTTGGATGGTATTACCTCAATAATACATCCTACCTCTACAGAAGGGTAGGAACGGGGACCACAAAACTGATGGAGCATACATTAAATTATCATTATAGTACCGGAAAGCATACTGTGGATGCATTGGCTGGTTATACCTTCCAGAAGGATCAGGGGAATCACCTGACCGGAAGTGGTATCAATCTGCGTGAACCTTATTTTTACACCTTTGATGCCATCGCGGTAGCTTCCGATAAAACGCTCACCAGCGGCAGTGATGCATCTGCCATCATATCTTACCTGGGCCGTGTGAATTATAATTACGATGACCGGTACCTGGCTACGATCAATTTCCGCAGGGACGGTTCTTCCCGTTTTCCTTCTAACAACCGGTGGGGTAATTTCCAGTCATTCTCAGGAGCGTGGAATGTACATAATGAAAAATTCATTCACCTTCCGGCATTGATCAATACCTTGAAATTACGGGGCGGTTATGGTGAGGTAGGTAACCAGAATATCGGGAATTACCTGTATCAGTCTTATGTTAATTCCAACGCGAGTTATGTATTCAATAATGTACTGGCACCAGGTGCAACAGTGGTGACACTGGTGGATCCGGGTATAAAATGGGAGACCAAAACCACTTCCAATGTGGCCGTAGAACTGGGTATGCTGAAGAACAGGTTGACTGTTACAGCTGAATATTTTAAGA
>CALRQQ020000229.1:0-6105 GCA_943370345.1 Chitinophaga pinensis | reverse complement strand
AAATACGGCTGACTCTTTCCAGATCGGACTTTTACTGAGGTGTTCTACAAACAAGCCAACAGCAAGGTCATTATCTGCTACGTGTGCATACGGCGTAGGCCTTCCCTTACGCATACCTTCCGTATGATCATTACTGAAACGTAAAGAATTAAAACGAGGTACCGCGTTTACTGCCAGCAATGAGTCAAACTCCTGTTTCCATTGGCGGAATCGGATCGTATCCTGCACGAAATTATTATATCCGGTAAAATAAGGACAGAAATGATCTTTCAGTACCGGAATATTTGGCTTATAATCATCTGCAAACTCACCATAGGTTCTATAGCTGACACCAGCCTTCTTACAATGATCCCAGATAAAACCACCTTTGTTATTGGCTACGGCACGATTACCTTCTGCATCATAACTGCCACCCCTTCCTCCATAACTGGTTACCCAGTTCTTTTCTAGAAAATCAGTTGCATAAGCACCGGTACTCCAATTGTGTCCGTCTGCACTTACTTCCCCATCAACATAAAAATTATCAAGCAAAACAAACTCCCGGGCAAGGGCATGCTGGTTTGGCGTTACATTCTCGCCAAATAAAACAAGAGATGGGTCTCCGTTACCCTCTTTCATATCACCTAACACCTGGTCGTAGGTCCTGTTTTCTTTAATGATATAAAACACATATTTGATCGGACTTTGTTCGCCTACTTTTCGTGGAATCGGATTACCGGCCTCTCCCTTAGCCACCAGTTCTTTTACTTTATTGTATGGGGTATTCCTGTATACTACCTGCGAAAAAACAGACAGCTGTTTATCTGTAGGTTCTTCCAAAACAGTCATTGTGCCTTTGAATAATCCGGCGATGTATTGTACATCGATCGGCTTATTGGGATCTCCCTGCTGATACACCACCGACTGCCTGTTCACAAAAGGATTGGGACCATAAGGGTTTGCCATAGAGGAAAATCCTTTCCCGTTGGATACAAAAACCTTTTTGCCCACTACTTTCACATTGGTTGGGTACCATCCCACTGGGATAAACCCACGGCTTTTGCTTTGTGCGGGAACAGATACATCAAATACAGTTACGCAGTTATTATCTGCATTAGCGATATAGAGTGCTTTTTCATTTTCGCTAAGCGCGAGCCCATTGGTGGTAGAACCATTGGGCGCGTCCGGATACAATGCCGCATTTAACACTTCCAGTACATTCCGTTTAGCTACATTGATGACAGAAACAGAATTGTCGTTGGAATTGGCAACATATAAGTATTTCCCATTTTTAGTAAGACAAAGTTCATTGGGATTATCGCCAACAGGTATTTCTGCAGTGATATTTTTTTTCCCCGTATCAAATACAAACACTTTATCACAACCCCAGCAACTGATATACAATTCTTTTCTGTCGGGAGATAATAGACAGGCATAGGCTTCTCCACCTAAAGAAAACTGCTGCTGTACTTTTCTGGTAGTGAGATCTACGATATACAGCGATTTATCATCTTTCGTCACCACATACATCAACTTTGCCGCATCGTCAATAGCAATTCCTGCAGGTGAAATCTTATTGGGCCATTTTTTTCCAAGTATAATGCTGTCTTTCAGTACCAGTTTTTTATTCTCTATCGCATATTTGGTAATCCAGTTATCATTCCCTGCAGAAGCATATAAGGTTTTTTCATCGGCACTGAATTGCAGTCCATACCAGCTTTTGGGTATGATCACATTATCAAGCACTTTTTCTGTTATGGGATCGATCAGTTGTATACTCTGTACGCCCTGGCCATTATTAGTAACAGCCATCAGTTTTTTGGACCTGCTTACAGCGATATTCAACGGAAGATCGCCCAAAGGAAAACTACGACCTACCGGCGTAAGTCCCCAGCCGTTCGGTAACGTGATTTTATTGGTCTCTACCTGTTGTACTGTTTGTGAAAATCCAGAGATGCCCAGAATGAATCCAAGGCTAAGTGTAAGCAGCTTTTTCATATGCAACCTGTTTAAAGGTTGCTAAAGGTACAAATCGGGAAGCTGAAAAGTAAGAGGCAACAGTAATTTAATACCCGTTTATTGTTTGGTATACTCGTAACTGCGGGAGGCCTTGAATCTGGAACCGCCCCTTTCGCCGGGAACCACGATATACTGTATCTGACGCATCAGTTTGCCTGTAGCAGGTGGTGCAGGAGCTCCTTCTGTTGGATATACCGGGAAGCGCCTCACCAGCATGCCTTCCATCAGGAAAAACTCATCGTTACCTTTATACCCAACCCGTAACTTGGGATCGTCGAAGATATCAGGAAAAATGATCGGCGCTACTGATTCATTCTTCTCAGAACTAATGCCAATCACATTTCCCCGTGGTATGGAATCATTGCTCACCAGATAAATGACCAGGTCTGGATATCCATCCCGGTTCACATCATCCACTTCCCCTTTCACCACTTTACCTTTGATATCGAAAGTAAATTCACGCATATTCTTATCAAAACCGATGGGCGTTACTGTAGCGGAATTTTTCTCCAGGTTTTTGTTGTTGCTCGACAGGCGATACCCCACTTTACCCACTTTCATTGTGGTATCGAAACGTTTGGCTGTCTGGGCCTGTACACCGGCCACAGAGAGAGCGAAACAGCTAAAAAACAGGAAAGATTTGCTGCTGAACATAGTCATAACTCAGTTTGATAATCGGGTGGTAAGATACAGAAAACCTGTTACATGTTTCTCCGGTACTGGCCACCTACTTCGTACAATGCATGGGTAATCTGCCCCAATGAACAATATTTAACAGATTCCATCAGCTCTTCAAACAGGTTGCCGTTATTGATAGCCACCTGTTTCAATCGCTGAAGCGCCGCCTCACTCTTATCAGCATTCCTTTTCTGGAAGGCTTTCAGGTTTTCGATCTGCTGCTCTTTTTCTTCTCGTGTGCTTCTGATCACTTCTCCGGGCAAAATAGTGGGGCTGCCCTTTTTATTCAGGAAGGTATTCACACCTATCAGCGGCAGTTCGCCAGTATGTTTCAGGGTTTCGTAATGCAGACTTTCTTCCTGGATCTTGTTACGCTGGTACATTCTTTCCATGGCCCCTAATACGCCTCCCCGGTCAGTGATGCGGTCAAACTCTGCCAGTACCGCTTCTTCCACCAGCTCTGTCAATTCTTCCATGGCATAACTGCCCTGCATAAAGTTTTCGGTTACAGCAGACCCCAACTCCCTGTTAATGATTAACTGAATAGCCATGGCCCTGCGCACACTTTCTTCGGTGGGGGTGGTAATCGCTTCATCGTACGCGTTGGTATGAAGACTGTTACAGTTATCATAGATCGCATACAAAGCCTGCAATGTTGTTCTGATATCGTTGAAGTCGATCTCCTGTGCATGCAGACTGCGGCCGCTGGTCTGAATATGGTATTTCAGTTTCTGCGAACGGTCATTGCCCTTGTATTTATACTTCATCGCTTTGGCCCAGATCCGACGCGCCACCCTGCCGATCACACTGTACTCAGGGTCCATTCCATTACTGAAGAAGAAAGAAAGATTCGGCGCAAAATCGTCAATATGCATTCCCCGGCTGAGGTAGTACTCAACGTAGGTAAAGCCATTGGACAAAGTAAAAGCCAGCTGCGTGATGGGGTTGGCCCCCGCTTCTGCAATATGGTAACCACTGATACTGACACTATAGAAATTTCGCACTTTCTGACTGATAAAATAAGACTGTACATCACCCATCAGTTTCAGAGCAAATTCGGTTGAGAAAATGCAGGTATTCTGCGCCTGGTCTTCTTTCAGGATATCTGCCTGCACCGTTCCACGCACCTGCGATAAGGCTTCTGCCTTGATCTTTTCATACACTTCTTTCGGCAATACTTCATCACCACTCACGCCCAATAATCTCAACCCTAACCCATTGTTCCCTTCTGGTAAACGCTCCGGTGATGATGGATTATAGTAGATGGGCTGCGGAACATGTTTGAATTTTTGCTGCATATACGCAGTTACTCTCTCCCACTCGCCATTGGCTTCGATCCATTTTTCACATAACTGATCGATGGCGGCATTCATGAAAAAAGCGAGCAGAATAGGCGCAGGACCATTGATGGTCATACTCACAGATGTTTTCGGATCGCAGAGATCAAAACCACTGTATAGTTTCTTGGCATCGTCCAGCGTGGCTACACTAACCCCACTGTTGCCTACTTTACCATAGATATCAGGACGTGGGGCAGGATCTTCGCCATAGAGCGTTACACTATCAAAGGCCGTAGATAAACGAATGGCGGGCTGTCCCAACGACACGTAGTGAAAACGTTTATTGGTTCTTTCCGGACCACCCTCCCCTGCAAACATGCGGGTAGGATCTTCTCCCTGTCTTTTTAATTCGAACACACCTGCTGTATACGGAAATTCGCCAGGCACATTCTCCTGTAACTGCCAGCGAAGGATATCGCCCCAGTCTTTGTATTTGGGCAATACCACTTTCGGGATCCGTGAGCCGCTGAGCGACTGAACGGTAAGTGGCTGTTTGATCACTTTATCCCGCACTTTATATTCAAAAAAATCTGCCTGGTATTTTTTCTCGAGCGCCGGCCATTGATCGATCAGGTTTTTACATTCAGGGTGCAGTTGTTTTTCAAAATGCGCCTTCATTTCAGCGAGTGCAGCAGCGCCGGTTCCAGCCATGTTTTGTACAGTCGTATCCTGAGACAGGGTTGCCATCACCCCCTGTACCTGGTACAGTTTGGAAGCAATGGTTGCCTGCTCATTTACCCAGCTATCATACCCCCGGTTATTCTCGGCTATTTCAGATAAATAGCGGACGCGTTTAGGCGGAATGATCTGTGATTTAGTGGTAGTAGATTCGCCTTTGCTTTCTTTGTTCTGCAAGGAAGGGAAATGCGCGAACGAAACATTGCATTTTTTCTCGATCGTTTCAAACAGTTTTTCGAACAGCTCATTTACACCGGCATCATTGAACTGGGCAGCGATCGTACCTACGATCGGAAGTTCTTCGTCTTTGGCGGTCCACAGATTGTGGTTACGTTTAAACTGCTTACGCACATCATGCAAAGCATCCAGCGCGCCGGCTTTGTCAAATTTGTTGATACAGATCACATCTGCATAATCCAGCATATTGATCTTCTCCAGCTGCGATGCTGCTCCATATTCGGGTGTCATCACATATAAACTTACATCACAGTAATCCAGGATAGATGCATCGCTTTGTCCTACACCTGCTGACTCCAGAATAATAAAATCAAATCCCGCCACTTTACAGATATCGATCGCATCCTGTACGTGTGCACTCAGTGCGGTATTATCATCGCGGGTAGCCAGGCTGCGCATGTACGCGCGGCCATGCGATATGGCATTCATCCGGATCCTGTCGCCCAGCAACGCGCCACCTGTTTTTTTCTTGGAAGGATCTACCGAGATCACCGCAATGGTCTTATCGGTAAAGGAATGCAGGTATCTTCTTACGATCTCATCCGTAACAGAACTCTTACCTGCACCACCGGTTCCGGTAATACCGAGTACAGGAATTTTTGGCAACTGGGTTGTTGGCTGAGGCATCTTTTTTCCCTCACTCCCATTTTCTGCTATAGTAATTCTTCTTGCTACGAGGCGTACATCTTTTACTTCGCCCAGACCCATGGGTTTGGTGTAATCCCCTTTTTCTTCTACGCTGAAATCGCAGTGGCGGATCACATCTTCGATCATGCCTTCGAGGCCCATGTGGCGACCATCATCCGGACTATAAATACGGGTAATACCATACGCATGCAGTTCCCTGATCTCTTCGGGCAGAATGGTTCCACCGCCGCCGCCAAATAATTTGATATGTCCGCAACCATTCTGGTCGAGGAGGTCTTTCATGTATTTGAAGAATTCTACGTGTCCGCCCTGGTAGCTGGTAATAGCGATACCCTGTGCATCTTCTTCAATGGCACATTCTACTATATCGGCCACACTGCGGTTATGCCCCAGGTGAATGATCTCGGCGCCCTTGGCCTGTAAAATGCGGCGCATGATATTGATGGCGGCGTCATGGCCATCGAACAAACTGGCAGCGGTAACTATACGGATCTTATGGGTAGGGGTATATGGCATGTTCCTGTTT
>CALRQQ020000228.1:0-6115 GCA_943370345.1 Chitinophaga pinensis | reverse complement strand
TTGCTCAACGGGGATTATAAAAAACAACCGATGATGCTGATCATGTTCATGCCCTATGGCCGGATATTCGTGCAGCAGTTTACAGTGATACTCGGCAGTATGTTCCTGAGTATGGGGGCAGGAAAAGTATTCATACTCATCTTTGTACTGGCAAAACTGGCTTTTGAACTGCTGATGAATTTTGAAGCCCTGCTGAAAAAAACAACGGAAGAAATGAATAAACCAACCCCTTAGGCCAGCAACAACTCACATTCTGCAAGCAGCCTTTCTTTATTGATCGCAGCGGTACCTACTTCTTCGCAAACCAGCCCACCGGCTATATTGGCTATTTCGGCCATCAGTTTTACATCCCGGGTAACGGCATATACCAGTGATGCCACTGCGATGACCGTATCGCCGGCACCGGATACATCCGCAATGTTGCGAATATGAGAAGGGATAATATGCCCTTCATTCCCTTGCTGATAAAAAACGCCTTTTTCAGACAGCGTGATAAATGAAATAGTATGCTGCAATTGCCGGCTGAGTTCCTGATGAATGGAATGCATGACCGATTCACCGGCTCCTTCAGTTGTAATATTCAGGGCCTCTTTTACTTCTTTCAGGTTGGGCTTAAAAATGTCGACCCCAGTATAGGAAAAGAAATTACGGCGTTTGGGATCCACCGCGACAATGATATTTTTTTGTTTACACCACGCGATCACCTGTCTGATCACATTAGCCGTGAGCACGCCTTTATTATAATCTTCAAGAATAATGATCTGGGGTTGCTCCTGCTCCAGGTAAGCAGCTATCTGTTTCAGGAAAAGGCGCTCTTCCTCCGCATCCAGATCACGGGTGTTCTCTGCATCCAGCCTCATCATCTGCTGACTGCGGCTGATGATCCGCATTTTATTAGTGGTGATCCGTCCGGCACTGGACAGCATATAAGAGGTGTCGATACCATTCTTTTCAAAAAGTCCTTTGAGCACTTCCGCATCGGCATCCGACCCCGTTACGGACAGTACTGTCGCTTTTGCTTGCAGGGATCGGCAATTCAGCCCCACATTACCGGCACCACCAATCCGGTACTCCTTATTTTGTAATGTAACCACCGGTACCGGGGCTTCCGGTGAGATCCTGTCCACCCGGCCCCACATATACGTATCCAGCATTACGTCACCAATGACCCCCACGCGAAGGGAAGAGAAGCCGGAGAAGAGTTGTTTGAAGTCAGCCATGCAACAAAATAAAGCAATATTTTGGTTGAAAAAAAGGATACAAAAAAGCCCCTTACGGGGCTTTAGCTATTTTAGTCTTTTTTGTTCTTGTAGCTTTCATTCAGTCCTTTGATCACATCCGACGTGATATTATAAGCGGTATCCTTGTAATAAAACAGTCCCTGTTCATAGGAGACTATATAAGAGTACTCCCGGGTCTTATTATACTCCTTAAGGAAGGTTTCGATCTTTGATTTGATCTCATTCTGGCGACGCATCACAAAGTCACTGTATTCCGAATCAAGTGCCTGCTTCCGGGTCTTCATTTCATCATCCATGTTCTTCATTTCCCGGCTGGCTGCTTCAGATTGTTCCTGATTCAGCGCGCCTGAAGTGGCCTGTTGCTGATAGTAGTTGAATTTCTGCTGCAGGTTCTTGGAGAGCCGGTCCATTTCCCCATTGATCGATTCTTCCCTTTTCAGCATTTCTGATTTCAGCTCCTTTACCATATCAAAATTGGCAGCGAGTGAATCCATTTCGAAATAGGCGATCTTGAAGGTCCCTTTTTCGGCAGCGCCGGATTTACCATCGCGGGTAGTACCAGACAACTGACTACCGGTCTTATTACCGGTAAAGTGCGCAAATAGCAGGTAACCGCAACCCAGGGTCAGGGCCAGATTCCATATCAGCAAACCATTTTTCATCGCGTTCATTTTACAAAATAACTACGAATAAGCGGGCAAATATAAGGATTCAGCTACTTTATGAAAGCCTTAACAGGACCCGGTTTTAGAAAAAAAGGAGTAAGATAACTTACTCCTTATGATGAATCATTTAAACAATCTGTCCTATTCTTCCTCGTCGAAAGACATGGCTTCACGGGTGGTCTGGAGCAGTTCATACTCCTCCTTACTTCCCACGATCATGCTTTCAAACTCGCGGAGACCTGTACCGGCCGGGATCGGATGACCGGTGATCACATTCTCCTTCAGACCCAGCATGGAATCGGTCTTACCATTGATGGCTGCAGAAGAAAGGACCTTCGTGGTTTCCTGGAAGGATGCGGCAGAGATCCAGCTCGGCACACCCAGAGAAGCCTTGGTGATACCCAGCAGCGTCGGTGAAGACGTGGCCGGTTTGGCATCCCTGTATTCTACCAGTTTCTTATCGCTCCGGCGAAGGATGGAATTTTCTTCCCGTACTTCACGCAGACTAACGATCTGGCCGGCACGCAGACGGGTGCTGTCACCCACTTCAGTTACCACTTTCTTATCAAAGATGTAATCATTCTCTTCCACGAAGTCAAACTTATCGGTCAGGTCATCTTCCAGGAAGCGGGTATCTCCCGGATCCACGATGTTTACCTTCCGCATCATCTGGCGAACGATCACTTCAATGTGTTTGTCATTGATCCGCACACCCTGTAAACGATATACTTCCTGGATCTCATTCACTACGTACTCCTGTACGGCGAACGGACCTTTGATAGAGAGGATATCGAACGGTGCGATCTGTCCATCACTCAGGGATGCACCGGCTTTGATGAAGTCGCCGTCCTGTGCCAGGATCTGACGGGTCAGCGGCACGAGGTATTTTTTCTGTACACCATCCTTGGCTTCAATGATGATCTCACGGTTACCACGCTTGATGGCACCCATTACAACCACCCCATCGATCTCAGATACCACGGCCGGATTGCTCGGGTTACGGGCTTCAAACAGTTCCGTAACACGGGGCAGACCTCCGGTGATATCCCTCAGCTTACCGAGGATACGCGGGATCTTCACGATCACCTGTCCGGCTTTCACCTCTTCAGCTTCATCGATGATGATATGGCTTCCGGTGGGCAGGTTATATGATTTCTTTTCTTTTCCTTCTACTACGATTGAAGGGATCTTTGTCTTATCACGGGTTTCTATTACTACTTTCTCGCGGTGTCCGGTCTGCTCGTCAGACTCTTCACGGTATGTAACACCATCCAGGATGTTCTCAAACTTCACGGTACCGTTGATCTCGGCCATGATTACGTTGTTGAACGGATCCCATGTACAAAGCACTTCTCCTTTGTTGACATGCTGGCCATCCTTCACATTCAGGGTGGCACCATAAGGGATATTATTCGTGATCAGCAGACGATCATTCTTGGTGTCAATGATACGCACCTCACCGGTACGGCCAATGACCACCTGCGATTTCGCCCCATCGTTGTTCTCCACGGTTACGGTACGCAGACCATCGAACTGGATGGTACCATCAAACTTGGCGAGCAAGGTGGATTCTACTGAAGCCGATCCGGCCACACCACCCACGTGGAAGGTACGCAGGGTCAGCTGTGTACCCGGCTCTCCGATGGACTGAGCGGCAATGATACCAACGGCATCCCCTTTCTGGGCAATATTACCGGAAGCAAGGTTCTTACCATAACATTTCACACACACACCACGCTTGCTTTCGCAGGTCAGTACAGAACGGATCTCAACCGTTTCGATACCGGCTTCTTCAATTTTCTTGGCGATATCGATCGTGATCTCATCACCGCCAGCAACGATCAGGTTGTCATTTACAGGATCGTACACATCATGGAGTGAGGTACGACCAGCCAGCCTGTCGCTCAATGGTTCGATCACATCTTCATTATCTTTTAAGGCCGAAGTGGCAATACCACGCAGGGTACCACAATCCTCTTCAGTGATCACCACATCCTGGGCTACATCCACCAGACGACGGGTCAGGTAACCGGCATCGGCTGTTTTAAGGGCCGTATCCGCCAGACCTTTACGGGCACCGTGGGTAGAAATGAAGTAATCCAATACGTTCAGACCACCTTTGAAGTTGGACAGGATCGGGTTCTCGATGATCTCAGAACCGGTAGATCCTGATTTTCTCGGTTTGGCCATCAGACCCCGGATACCAGCCAGCTGTTTGATCTGCTGCTTGGAACCACGGGCTCCGGAATCCAGCATCATGTATACAGAGTTGAAGCCCTGCTTGTCATTTGCCAGTTCACGGATCAGTGTTTCTGTGATACGTGTATCCACACGGCTCCAGATATCCACGATCTGGTTGTATCGTTCGTTGTTTGTGATCAGACCCATGTTGTAGCTGTCCCATACCTCATCGACTTCCCCTTTGGCGTTGTCCAGCATCTCTTCTTTCTCATCGGGGATGATCAGGTCATTGATGTTGAAGGACAGACCACCCTGGAAGGCGGTACGGAAACCGAGCTGTTTGATATCATCGAGGAACTTGGCGGTTTTAGGCACATTGGTGATCTTAATGATGTCACCAATGATCTCCCGCAGGTTCTTCTTCGTCAGCAGGGCATTTACAAATCCAACCTCAGCAGGTACGTGCTGGTTGAAAAGCACACGACCCACCGTGGTATCGATCAGTTTATGTTCGAGCAGGCCGTCTGAATTACGGATATTGGCTTTCACCTTGATCCATGCGTGCAGGTCGACTACTTTTTCGTTATGCGCAATGATCACCTCTTCTGCAGAATAAAAGATCTTACCCTGACCGCGAACGGTTTCAGTGTCGGTGGTCTTCTTACCCTTGGTGATGTAGTACAGTCCGAGTACCATGTCCTGTGAAGGCAGGGTGATCGGCGTACCATTCTGCGGGTTGAGGATGTTATGAGAAGCCAGCATCAGCAACTGGGCTTCCAGGATCGCAGCATGGCTCAGGGGCACGTGTACCGCCATCTGGTCACCATCGAAGTCGGCGTTGAAGGCTGACGTTACGAGCGGGTGCAGCTGGATCGCTTTTCCTTCGATCAGTTTGGGCTGGAAGGCCTGGATAGACAAACGGTGCAGCGTCGGGGCACGGTTCAGCATGACCGGGTGACCTTTCAGGATATTTTCAAGGATATCCCAAACCACCGCTTCCTTCTTGTCCACCAGTTTACGGGCAGACTTCACGGTCTTCACGATTCCTCTTTCGATCAGTTTACGGATGATGAACGGCTTGAACAATTCAGCCGCCATATCTTTAGGCAGACCACACTCATGCAGTTTCAGTTCGGGACCTACCACGATTACAGAACGACCAGAGTAGTCCACACGTTTACCGAGCAGGTTCTGACGGAAACGACCTTGCTTACCTTTCAGTACATCACTCAATGATTTCAGGGCACGTCCGCCTTCCGCTTTCACGGCATTGGACTTACGGCTGTTATCAAACAGTGAATCCACTGCTTCCTGCAGCATACGTTTTTCGTTACGCAGGATCACTTCAGGGGCTTTGATCTCCAATAACCTTTTGAGACGATTATTCCGGATGATCACCCGGCGATACAGGTCATTCAGGTCAGAAGAAGCAAAACGGCCGCCATCCAGGGGAACGAGGGGACGCAGTTCCGGCGGGATCACCGGGATATATTGCATCACCATCCACTCCGGACGGTTGTTAATTCTTGTATTGGCATCACGGAAAGCTTCCACAACACTCAGACGCTTCAGCGCATCGGCCTTACGTTGCTGAGATGTTTCAGTGGCAGCGGCGTTCCGCAGGTCAAATGATAACTGATCGAGATCGATACGGGCCAGCATATCATGCACGGCTTCTGCACCCATCTTAGCAATGAACTTATTGGGATCATCATCCGGCAGGTACTGATTATCCTTCGGTAAAGTATCCAGGATATCGAGGTATTCCTCTTCCGTCAGCAGGTCACCTATATTCTGTCCTTTGTCTGTACGGATACCCGGCTGGATCACCACAAAACGCTCGTAGTAAACGATCGTCTCGAGTTTCTTGGAGCTTACACCCAGGAGATAACCGATCTTATTCGGCAGTGATTTGAAATACCAGATATGTACTACGGGTACTACCAGTTTGATATGTCCCATTCTTTCGCGGCGGACTTTCTTCTCGGTCACTTCCACTCCGCAACGGTCGCAGACAATGCCTTTGTA
>CALRQQ020000227.1:0-6129 GCA_943370345.1 Chitinophaga pinensis | reverse complement strand
AAAGCCCATTTTAAACGTAAACCGGGTACATTGGACGCATTCATACCGGCTTGTAATGCGGAACGGAAACCTGTTCCTTCAGGATTTCCTCCCCAACCTGAGCAATCAAAAAAATGATCATTCTTTGCAAGGGTAAACTTAGTAAATGCCGAATCGGGAAGCGGGTTTTCCTTCAGTATTTTATTGGTGATCCATTGGGCCACCGCTTTTTTCTCAAAAAGGGAAAGTTGGGCCGACTGGACCTTCATTTTACCTGAAGTCAGTGCATTCAGAATAGCCCTGGGTGTAAGTGTGTTGAGAATATCCAGTCCCGGATTTTGCAGATTGGCGGAATCCCTGTGACAGGGCTTACAGGTAGTGATAAAGACCTGTTTACCGGTTTTAATGACCGAATCCGGCAGTTCGGTATTTGCGGCACTGAGAAATGGGTTATCAATAAATGTTGGCTTATCTTTTTTTCCATCTCCCTCTCCTGAAGTACAGGATGCCAGAAAAAGAAGGGCCATTACCCAACGGTATTGACACTGCAACCACCTCAATAATGGTGCAGGAAAAGTATGCTGGAGGGAATCGGGCATTATGAGAAAAACAGTACTTGGTTTAATGGTTCAGGAATGGCGGTTATACTGCATTTACTTCTTTGAATGACTTCATGAATTGTCTGGCCCCGGGCCCCTCCATGAATAAGAGGTCGAGTATACTGACGGCATGATCAAACTCCCCATGTAACTGGGTATATTCCGGATAACCTGAGTTATCAAAGTAATGTACCTGGACCCCTGCGTTTTCAAACAGGGATTCATCCATATAGCTTTTCGAAGAAGGGCCGGAAAAATAGTCGGTAGCTCCCCGTTGTTTACAGATATCCAGCAACCGTTCATTCCTGTCTTCCAGCAGTACAAACTCACTGGACCACAGAAAGGTTGTTTTGATCTCCAGTATATCGCAGATGGCTTTCAGAAAACGGTAATTGATCCTGCTCAGGTATTCTTCCTGGTTATTCAGGTACAGATCTTCGAACAAGTCTTTATACAAGTTGAAGTAAGGCGCTTTTTTGTAATTATGGGAGATGGTATTCCAGTGGTCCTGGCCCCAACCTGCATCACTTACTTTTGTCTCATTGATCTTCTGAAAATACTTTCCTTTTACTTCTACCGGGACCGATAACCATTTTACTCCGTCTTTGGTCTTGATCCTGTTCCTGTTGCGCCAATCCCTCCTGGTGTATTGCATGTCGTCATACAATACAAATTCGTCAACCATATTTATGCCGTCAAAATACCCTTTCCAGGGAATATAATTCGATTGAGAAATTGCAATTTTTTTCATGGTACGTAAGGTTATTTAACTGTTCCGGAAAGCCAGCAGGCCGCCGGAAGAAGCGACAAAATATAAATTTTTCCCGGGAGTTTATAGTAATTCAGGAATTACCTCAGTTTGAGGCCGGATACCACCCGTGCCGGATTGCCGATCACATGCTGTCCGTCGGGGATGTCCTTCGTGATAACAGAACCGATCCCGATGGTAACATTATTACCGATCACCACATTGTCGGCCACGATGGTTCCGGCACCTATAAAGCAATTATCCCCTACTTTAACGGCACCACAAAAAGTCACGGAAGGAGCCAGGAAGTTGCATTTCCCGATTACAGAATCATGGGCGATGGTACATGATTTATTGATGATTGTACCATATCCTATATCCACTTTAAATCCGAGATTACACATCGGGAAGATCAGCACCCCGTTGCCGACGTTTACTGTCGGATGGATATAAGAGGAATAATGTACGACTGCCGGAAAATGAAAATCACCCTGAAACAGACGGTCAGCAATGGATCGCTTTAATTCCGTGCATTTATAACCCAGCCCGATATAAAATTCATAATTCTGAAACCGCGGATCGGCGAAATCAAGTAAAGGGAAACTGGACGGGGCATTGGCCGACGCCATAACATCATCAAAATAGGTAAACCTGATGACGCCCCCTTTATGACTTTCCCTGATAAAAAATTCCAGCTGATGCCCGATCACTCCATTGCCGATAATACCAATATTCCTTTCACTCATAACAACAGATTTTAGTGTTAAGTGATTATTGATTCCAGATACCGGTTGCTTTATTATTAATGATCTTCCGGTACTGTACAGGAGACCAGAGTGCATTGCCCACGGCCAGTATCAGGGATGAAAGAACAACGCCTGTAACACCGAATTGTTTGCCCATGAATATGGCCAGTGGTATATTAATCAGGGCACCGATGATCCCGCTGTAAAACTGAAGTTTCAGTTTCCCCACCCCATTCAGAAAAACGGAATAGATCGTACACCAGGCATTCACAATGATATAAGTAACGATGGCCAGGGAAAGTGTGAAAGGAACCCTGATCTCGGGCCCGACCCATAACTCATAAATTTTATTGGAAAACACCAACATGACCACCCCGGCCAGGCTGAAGAGTCCCCAGATCGTGATCAGTTTCTTCATGGTAGACCGTATCCACTCCGTATCTTTTTTTACATAGGCTTCGGTATACGCGCTCCAGAATGGCACCATGATGATCCCGAAGACCATCGGTATCACACTAAAATATTTGAATGCGATATTATAGGGGGTCACCTGTGCCTGATCGAGCTGGGCAATAATAATAATGGTCGTTTCATAGACCACGATAAAGGCGATCTGGATGATAAAAAATTTCATCCCCAGGGACATAAGGTTGCGAGCATATTTAAAATGAACAAACTTCAGGGAAGGGGCATAGGCTTTATACTTTCCTGAAAAAAACCAGATGGTGGCGACCAGCAATACCACCAGTTGTGTGCCTACATAGCTGATACCAAGATAGATCAGGTTACCTTTGGTGGTTTGGGTCAGGATAAAAATGATGATCAGGGAAAGTAAACCGCCCAAAAAGCTGAACAGGGAGGCTTTGGCCGGTTGCTGATCCGCATTCAGGATGGTGGCGATCAGCTGGAGGACAAAATCGATAGAAAAGAACCCAAATACGATCAATGCCAGCAGGCCCAGTTCCGCGGTCATCGTCCGGGGGGCATTCAGGATAATGGCCCAGTCGAGAAATGGATTTATACAAACAAAGAGCAGAAGGATGACCCCGCTGATGATACTGAGGATCGCATAGGTGGTACTGACATAGATCCGGGCCAGTTCATGTTCGCCCCTGGCTTTGGCTTCCGCGAACTTGTTGCGTAACCCGTTACCAAATCCGATATCAAAAAAGCTGAACCAGCTTACCAGTGAACTAAGGGTGAGCCATATCCCGTATTGATCCGGTTGAACCCAATGGATGGTCAGTGGTACAGATACCAGGCTGATCGCAATACTGCCTCCTTTTATCAGGAAGGAAGCCAGGATATTCTTTTTGGCATTAATACTCCGGTCGTGTCCTTTATTGACAAGACTTTTAATAAAGGAAACCGGTTTGGTGAGGCTGCTTAACATGGACATTTACATAGATTACAGATCCTCCTGCCCTGATATTCCTGGGTGCAGTGATCTAATGATGGTACGGGATCTGGCAACAAAGATTGCCGTTTTATTTCAAACATTCAACTATAAACCTTCAGCATAATTACAGGTAACCGGTCACACTGACCTGTTACTTGCTTGCCAGCAGGGGATACTCCATGTCGGGCATTCCAAACTCCCGGGGCAGTAATACCTCCACACTGGCTGTTTCCACTTCGGCCACCATCAGGTAGCCCAATGAAGGGAGCGACAGTTTAACTGACCTTCTTTTCACAGAAAGTACATTCCCTTCGTGGGCCATCAGCGGGCCGCTGATGATCCGGACGCGGTCCGAGATATTGATATTTGTTTTCTGCAGACTTACATTGATGTTATCGTGCAGGAAGTGACGGATCGCTTCAATCTCCCGATCAGGGATCACGGCCGGTTTCTGCAACCAGTAGACGAGATTCACCACTCCCTCCGTCTGTTTCAACAGGGAGAGTTCACTTTCAGCAGCTTTTACAAAAACATAGGTCGTGAAAAGCGGTTCAAACACCACTTTCTTACGGTCACTCCATTGTTTTACCACCTTATTGATCGGGCAGTAACACTCCATTTTTTTGCGTGACAACTGTTCCGCCACTTTCTTTTCAGATCTTGGGCGGGTGTAAACAGCATACCAATTTTTACTTTCGTTCATAAAACCAGGTTTAACAAAAACACTTTAATCAATAGAATTTTTCATTCCAAGGGTCATTCACAGTATTGATCTTATCTGCCTTAACTGGTTTTTGCACGGAACGGGTACGGCTTCGCCATCATCAGTCACATTCATGACGAAAACAGCGGTCTTAAACTACTTCCATTCTGTATAACAACACCTGTCGGCGAAAACTAACTAACTCCTGTCCTGAGACACGGTCTTTTTATTCTTCTTCGATTTATCTCTTTTTTCGTTGTGGATATATCCATAGCCGTAGCCATAGCCATATCCGTTCTTACTGAATCCTCTTGACTTCACGCCATTGAACACGATCGCCATATTCTTCAGCTCGTTGATCTTATTGTTCGCATCCAGCCGCTGTACAGACACTTTACGGGTATGTTTGTGGCGGATGACATATAAAGTGGCGTCGCAATGGGCGGAAAGCACATATGCGTCTGACAAAAGTCCTACCGGTGCTGAATCCACCACGATATAATCAAATATATCAGAGAGGTATTGCAGCAGCTCGGGCACTTTCTCACTCATGATAAGTTCAGAAGGATTATCCGGGAGAGGCCGGCCTGCCGGCATGATGAACAGGTTTTCATGCACAGCTGTTCTTCTTATCACATCTTCCGGTTCGGCATCACCGTTCAGGAAGTCCTTGATCCCTTTATTCACATTGGTGAAACCCAGTTTATCGCAAAGGGTCGGATCACTCAGGTCAAATTCCAGCACGATCACTTTTTTACCGGCCAGGGCCAGGCTGACAGCCAGGTTGGCAACGACAAAGCTTTTACCTTCCCCAGATACGGTGGATGTCACCAATATCTTCTTTTTATCATTTTTGATACCGAGATAAGGCAGGGAAGTGCGGAGGTTACGGAATTGTTCCGCAATAAAGGTCCGCTTACCCGGTCCGATCACGATAGCCTCACCTGAATCATCATGCACGATCTCACCCACCACCGGAATTGAAGTGAAGGCTTCGATCTCATGCCTGAAGAGGATGGTCCTTTTCAGCATTTCGTTGGCAGTAACCAACCCGATCCCTAACATTAATGCCAGGAAACCAGCGATCATATATATCTTCTTACCCGGATTGATTGGTCCGAAAGAAAGGGCATTGTCCACTACGCGGCTGTCGGCAATAGATGATTGCAGGGACATGGCCGTTTCTTCATATTTCTGTAACAGGAAATTGTAGACACTGGTCTTGATATTCTGCTGACGGCTGATCTCCACGAGATCCCGTTCTTTCTTAGGGATGCTGCTCAGCAAGGAAGAATAGCGGCTGTTCAGTGAGTTAAGGTTATCGCGATTGGCTTTTATGCTTGACTTCTGGTTCCTGATATTTTCCAGGATACTGGGCTTCATCTTGTCAATCTCGCTTTTGAGGGACAATGCCATCGGGTTGTTTGGTCCGGTGGTCTTGATCAGCTTGTCGTATTCCAGTTCATTGGTATAAAGATCATTCACCAGCTTGGTCAGCAGCGGATCATTCACCCCTACGGTGGAAGGAACGATGCTGCCAGACTTATCTTTTGATGTTACATATTTTTCCACCTGGTCCAGTACATCGGCTTGTACATTGACATCCCCCAGTTTCTGACTGATGGAACTTACATTCTCCAGAAACAATGTACCCTGTGATCCGATATCGATCGCCCCCTGGTTGGCCTTATACTGTTGCAATTTCTGTTCAATGGAATCGAGGTCCTTTTCCACATATTTTAATCTTTCCTGAACAAAAGCCAGCGTATTGGCAGCGAGGGTGTTCTTATCGTTGAGCGCTGCTTCGTTATAGGCCACGATCAGTGCATTCAGGATATCCTCCGCCTTTTTGGGGTTTTCGTCCGTGATCTTCAGACTGATCACTGAAGAAAGTTTACTCACCGAGGTCGCGGTCAGACTTCCCTGGAGATAGGTAGCAATCTTCTTCGGGTCGA
>CALRQQ020000226.1:0-6161 GCA_943370345.1 Chitinophaga pinensis | reverse complement strand
CTATATCGTCCCCGCTTATTATGTACTCACCACGGCCGAAGCTTCTTCGAATTTGTCCCGGTATGACGGGATCAAATTTGGCCACCGGACATCGGTACAGGAGGCGGATCTTACGGATTTTTACAAGCTCACGCGTTCGGAAGGGTTTGGCAAAGAAGTAAAACGGCGGATCATGCTGGGGACATTTGTACTCAGTGCCGGGTATTATGATGCTTATTTTACGAGAGCGCAGCAGGTCAGACAGCTGCTTTGCCGTAAAATGGAGGAGCTTTTCAAATCTTATGATTTTATTATCATGCCTACATCCCCGGTAACGGCCTTCAGGGCCGGGGAGAAAATGGAGGATCCCATAGCGATGTATCTCGCTGATATTTACACAGTCATGGCCAATCTGGTCGGTTGCCCCGCCATTTCCCTGCCGCTTTTTACACACAGTAACGGGATGCCGTTCGGTCTTCAGCTTATGGCAAACCGTTTTGATGAGGTATCTTTGCTCCGGTTCTCGAATGAACTGCATTCCTGAGTCCCGCATAAAGCAACAACCTGATCTGTACACCGTGCACTTACAATCTCACATATCGTTTTTCCTGGGTCTCTGTCTGATGGTGTCTGTAACCCAGGCCCAGGGCGTCCGGACGGATTCCACCGGAAAGAAAGACAGCGCAGCGAAGGTCATCAGTAATCAGGAAGCGCTGAAGGGATTTCAGCAACTTTTTGATACTAAAAATGTAGGCGGTGTAACCGGGGCACGGCTCAATCCCATGGCCGTAAGTTTTGTACAGAGTTATATGGCCAAATACGGAAAGGGGTTACGGGATATGAAAAAATGGGCCAAGCCCTACTTCGACCTCATCGATATTATCCTCACACAACATGGTCTTCCCAAAGAACTGAAATACCTGGCCGTCATTGAATCCGGGCTTCGGTATAATGCTATCTCCTGGACAGGGGCTGTAGGTCCCTGGGCATTTATGCCGGCAGCAGCCCGTCAATATGGCCTGATCGTAATGAGCGGCTATGATGAGCGGCTCGACTATTATAAAAGCACACATGCCGCAGCCCGGATGTTAACCACGCTGTACCTGAAATACCAGGACTGGCTGTTGGTGGTGGCCGCTTATAATTGCGGCCCCGGAAATGTTGATAAGGCGATAAAACGCAGCGGCAGCCGTGACTTCTGGAAGCTGCAATACTATCTGCCCACAGAGTCCATGAATCATGTAAAGAAATTCATTTCCACGCACTATGTATTTGAAGGGGAGGGCGGGATTACGACTGTAACCAAAGAGGAGACCCGGGACCTGATCATGCATAAAATCTCCAACCTGACCGAAGATGAATTAAAAAGCAGCACCGCGTATAAGATCACCGGTCGTTATAATTCAGCCGTGATCCTGAAACATATCCAAATGGAACCCCTGGCTTTCAATAAATATAATCCCCGTTTTGATGATTCTATTGCGGTGAATGGCACCTATGAACTGCGGTTGCCGGTCCAGCAAATGAATGTTTTTATAGCCAAACGTTATGAGATCCTGGAAGAGAGTCTGAAGCAATTGCTGCAACCCAACGGAACAGCCGGCACGGGTAGCCGGGAATAGGTTCAGTATGTTTTTCCTAATACCTGAATGATGGCGGCGGCCTTTAATCCGCATTCGTCCCATTCTGCAGCTGCCTCTGAATAATGGGTGATGCCCGAACCCGCCTGAAATGAGATACAATCATCCTGCTGATTATACATAATACTCCGGATCACTACGTTGAAATCAAAATCACCCTGCGGGTCAATATAACCCAATGCCCCGGAGAATATTCCACGGCGTGACTTTTCATACTGCTCGATCAGCTGCATCACTCTTTTTTTAGGAGCCCCGGTCATGGATCCCATCGGAAAAGTGGCTTTCAAAACCTGACTGAGTGAGATTCCCTCATTCAATTCACCACTCACGGTGGAGATCATCTGATGAACCTGCGGAAAAGAATAGATCCCATACAGTTCATTCACCTTCACCGAACCATCCTTGCAGACCCTTGACAGATCATTACGGACCAGGTCCACCACCATAACGTTCTCAGAGCGGTCCTTGGCGCTGTTAAAGAGCGCTTCCCGGGCACGAACATCTTCCGCCGGATCTCCGGGAACACGGCGGGAAGTGCCTTTTATGGGCTGTGAGAGCAGCTGGTTGCCTGTTTTTTTCAGGAAGCGTTCCGGACTGGCACAGATGAGCCAACGGTCCCGCACCCGGTAAAAGGCCGAAAAGGGATTGGGGGAGACCTTACTGAGCGCCTGGTAAACCTCAAGGGGATTGATCCCTGCATTCTCTGCAAAAAATTCCTGGCAGAAGTTGATCTCATAGCAATCGCCCCGGCGGATATGCCGCTGCAGTGCTTCAATGACGTTAATATACTCATCACGGGAGAACACCTGTTGTATGGCAATGTTCTTTGTGATAAGGGAGGGTGCCGGAACAGTGGTGGCACAAATAGCCTGATATACTGCCTCCGGATCATCGGCATCGATCACCAGTTGTTCACTGTTCAGCCGAAGCAGTATTTCCGGTTCAAAGAAGAAAAGATCAGGAAATCCGATCCGGTCGGTATGAAAAGATTGCAGGGTCCCGGTCTCATTTTTCAGGTCATATCCAAGATGCCCAAACAACCATCCCTTTTTTTCCTCCTGAAAATGCTGCAGGGCATCCAACGCATTACCGGCAGGCATAGACAGCGAGCGGCGGGCCCCTGCAGCCACGAGGCACTCTACGGCATGGGGAGCCAGCTGGTACTGGTGATTATCGAGCAAACAAAAAGTGCTGAAGGGTTGAACCCAGTTCAGCACTTTTTCTTTTATCTGTCCGAAATCACTTACAGGAAATTGCTGGCTGTTAAAGTGATAGCTGTTCAATGGAGTGATGCGTAATTGTTCTGTTAGTAATCATCATCATCGTCATCATCATAGTCCTTGTCGTCAAACAGGTCCTTGAATTCATCATCTTCAAATTTGAAATCATCCTCTTCCGCTTTTTTACCTGGGGTCGGGGCGGCCTTCTTTCCTTTTGACTTTGGGATATCGAATTCGTCGAAATCAGGATCCCACTCTTCTTCCTCTTCCTCGGGCTTATCCCAGTCATCGGTTTCTTCCACATCATCATCGTCATCATCATCGTCTTCGTCCTTGCCTTTTTTAGGGGCGGCTTTACCACCTTTCTTTGCAGGCTTGGCATCCTCCTCATCATCGAAATCATCCTCCTCCTCTTCCTCTTCTTCCTTCTTGGTAGGTTTGGGCGCGGCTTTCTTGGCTGCTTCAATGGATGAAGCCGCTCCCGCCTTTGCTGTCGTCTTTTTTTCCTTTGCTGGGTTTATAGCCATAGTTTAACAGGATTGATATTGTAAAATTTCAGCGAAGTTTTTAATTAGCCAAATTTTTAAAATTTTTTTTTCTAAAAAAACAGCCGTAAGTACCGGATGGTCAGACGCCGTTTTCCCTTATTTCACTTTTATGATCTGTTCGCGTCCCGGACCGTTGGAAATATAGTGAATATCCACCCCCAGGTAATTATTGATAAAATCCACATAGGTTTTCATGGTAGCGGGTAATTCATCCGCCTTTGTGGCCTTACTGCTTGGGATATCCCATCCGGCAAATTGCTGGTACACCGGAACGGGTTTCTGCCGGTCCATCTGGAATGGCACTTCCCGGGTTGCTGTTCCGTTGATCTCATAGGCGGTACATACATCGAGTTCTTTGAATGCATCCAGCACATCGGCCTTGGTCATCACGATCTTGGTGACCCCGTTGATCATACAGGCAAAGTTAAGCGCCACCAGGTCGATCCAGCCGCAACGACGGGGACGGCCGGTCGTGGCGCCAAATTCATTACCTATCCGGCGCAGCTCTTCTCCGGTTTCATTTTCCAGTTCGGTGGGGAATGGTCCTCCACCCACACGTGTGCAATAAGCTTTGGTAACACCGATCACATCGCGGATATGTTGCGGTGCCACACCTAACCCATTACATACGCCGGCAGAAATGGTATTGGAAGAAGTGACATACGGGAATGTACCAAAATCGATATCCAGCATACTGCCCTGAGCACCTTCCGCCAGGATCCGTTTACCGGCTTTGAGCTGTTCGTTAATAAAGTATTCGCCGTTGACGATATTCAGTTGTTTCAGGAATTCAAGGGCTTCAAAAAATTCTTCTTCCCAGGCGGTGATATCTTCCTGGAAGTTGTAATTATCCAGCAACCGCTGATGTTTCATACGGAGTTTGATATACTGGGTGGTGAAGTTCTTATCCAGCAGGTCACCTACCCTTAAACCATTACGGCCGGTTTTATCCATGTACGTGGGGCCGATGCCTTTCAGTGTGGAACCGATCTTCTGATTGCCTTTGGACAGTTCAGCCGCTTTATCCAGTGCACGGTGCGTGGGAAGTATGAGATGGGTACGTTTGGAAATGAACAGGTTCTTTTTCAGGTCGATCCCGAATGAAGCTACGGTGTCGCACTCTTTTTTTAGGGTCACCGGATCAAGCACCACTCCATTACCGATCAGGTTCACGATACCGGGGTGAAATACACCGGAGGGTATCTGGTGGAGTACTACTTTTTTATCCTGCACATACAAGGTATGACCGGCATTGGGTCCGCCCTGGAAACGGGCTACCATATCATAATCCTTCGCGAAAAAATCCACGATCTTACCCTTTCCTTCATCGCCCCACTGGAGGCCAAGTAATACATCAACCATGATTCTGTTTCTGTTTTTTTATTCCCGCCTGATGGCAGATACCGGGCAATCACCCGGGCGCCGCAAAAATACGGTATCAAGAAAAAGCCACCGAATTAAATACGGTGGCTTCTGCATATTTTATTCCCATCCGTCGGGAACTTATCAACTTAGGGAAACACTTAGCGGATCAGGGTCACCGTGCCTTTTTTAGTAATTACCCGGTTATCACGGGTCAGTCCTTCGATCATCCACACATAAACCCCGCTGCCCTGTTCAGCCCCGGAAAACCGGCCATCCCATCCATCATTCAGCTTATTGGAGGAAAACACCAGTTGTCCCCAGCGATTAAAGACCCTGAAGTAGTTATAACTCTTCATTCCTACCGGGAAGGGGGTGAATTTATCGTTTTTGCCATCACCATTGGGTGAAAAGCCGGTCGGGACATAAATATCCGGCCCTTTATATACTCTTACTTTAATATATCCTTCTCCGCGGCAACCGGCAATGGTGGATGCAATGACCTGATACTGTACATCCTGGCCGATGGCACCTACCGTTACAATCGGATTGGGGATATTGAGATTCCCCTGTCCAACCGTACTGTTAGGATTGCTGAGTCCGATGGTCGGATTCCAGGCATAGTTGATCACATCACTATCAGAAGGTACGGCCAGCAACTGGAACTGGTCACCGGGATAGCCGATCGTGTCGTACGGAAAGGTCTTTACTTTGATCGGCGGGGTCACATCGATCCGCATATCATCCGTTACAAGGGAGGCACACCCATTCACATCCGATTTAATGGAAACGGTGTACACAATATCCTTGGAAGGCGTGGATAGCGGGTTTCCAATGTTCGGGTTATTCAGGTACGTGGAAGGCGTCCATACATACTGGGTTCCTCCGGTTGCCTGCAACTGGTAGTTTTGCCCATAACAGATAAATCCATCCACCCCTGCATTGGTAATGGGGGCTTTATTGACATTAACGATCACGGTATCGTCATGGGTGCAACGACCCAGCGTAGCGGTTACCACATACTGAGTGGTTACCACCGGGTTTGCGACCGGATTACTGATCGTGGTACTGCTTAGTGCTGTTGCCGGACTCCATACGTATTGAGTGGCATTGGATACCAGCTGCAGTTGTACGGATTTACTTTCGCAGATAGTGGGATCCGTTTGCGGGGTCCAGGTCATATCATCCGTTAATCCGACCACGGCCGTGAAACTGGTGTTACAACCCAGGTTATCTTTAACGGTGACCGTATAGGTGCCGGGAGCCACATTGAACTGATTGGAAGCCTGAAAATTACTTCCATCGATCGAATAGGTGTAATTATTGTTGCCGCCTGTGGCCGTGATCAGTATCACTCCGTCCAGGCCGCCATTACAGGTTGCATTGGTATTGACCGAACTGGCCGTTAAAGC
>CALRQQ020000225.1:0-6221 GCA_943370345.1 Chitinophaga pinensis | reverse complement strand
ATGAACAGGTCTGCCCGCATAAGGTCCCAAAGGATGTCCTCCATTTTGTCCCTTGGCAGCAGGTCATCCGGAGCACCTGGCTTTTGGTTGCAGGCAAAGACTGCGATCAAGATGAACAGTAACAGTCCTTTCTTCATTAGAGGGATTTATACTGGTTTGCATTGGTCACATCCAGCCGTGTCAGGAGTTCCTTGGCCCGGCTTTTTTGTTCCCCCCCGGCTTTACTGAAGATCTTCTGCAGTTCATTGGCCTTGCCCTGAAAAAACAACTGCATCACCATGGAGTTCGGGTTCTCAGTATTGAGGGTATTGAGAAAATTGAGGGCGTTGATGATCCCGCTACGACCGGCTTCTTCATTTTCAAAAAACACATCGATACCGGAACGGTAATAGGAGTACAATACATCATGCATCAATGCAAAGCGGCTGTTATTCATATTCTCTGCGAGCCAATAGCGGTTACGAAGGCTTTCAAAGGATTTCCAGCCAGTGATCTCTCGGCCTTCCGGTGCATTATTTACAATATTCCAGGCTTTCTGGAAATAGGCATCCCCACCCCGTAAGGAATAGGAATCATAATCGAAGCCCAGAATGATATTGACATAGTAGGCCATGATCGCAGTTAGATTTCCCACCAGCGGATCATTGCCCTGTACGCGGTTCTCATTGAATTCAATCGGCTGGAACTCCTGGTATTTGAAAATAATATTATCGTCCTGGAAATTCAGCATCGGACAATCATATGTTGTATTGAAAGCCGGGCGTGCGGCCTGTATCGTCATCTTCCCTTCAAATACATTATTGCCCAGGTCTTTTTCGATGGTGATCAGGAAACTGCACTGGATCTTTTCCGAAGGTTGGAATACATCATTGGTCCATTTCCGGGCATTCAGAAAATTGGTCAGACCGGTCTGCAGGGTATTAAAGATCTTACGGTCGATCTGGGTACTTACTTTACTGGCGATCACCGACAGGCGGGCCTGTATTTCCTGGGCCGGGCTATTACCAGCCAACAGCAGCAGGAATGAAGCGATCAGGATCTTATTGCGCATAGTACAATTTGATTAATGTGTCAACGATGTCCCCGGCCACCGCCTGTTTGGATTTCGTGTCAAAAGAGAACACTTTTCCATCCCGGCTGAACAGGGTGACTTTATTGGTGTCTTTACCAAAACCCGCACCTTCGTCATTCAGCGAATTCAGTACGATCAGATCGGCGTTTTTGGCTTCCAGTTTTGCCTTCGCATGTTTCTGCTCATCGTGGGTCTCTAAAGCAAATCCGACCAGCACCTGATCCTTTCTTTTTATTCCACCCACGCTTTTCAGAATATCCTTTGTCCTTATCAGCTCAAGGGGCAATGATTCACCCGTTTTCTTGATTTTTTCTGCCGCTGTATGTACCGGTGTATAATCAGCCACCGCTGCAGCCATTACAGCCAGATCTGTTTCAGGAAAAATATCCATACTGGCATCATACATCTGGGCAGCGGTCAATACAGATCTGATCCGGATTCCCGGCAGATCAGGCAAAGCAGCCACAGGCCCCAATACCAGCGTCACTTCAGCTCCTTTTGCCTGTAATTCTTTTGCCAGAGCGATCCCCATTTTACCCGAGGAATGGTTACCGATAAAACGAACCGGGTCAATCGGTTCGTATGTAGGCCCGGCTGTTACTAATGCTTTCTTTCCATAAAGGGGGCCTTTGGTGAAGAACTCCTCTTCAAGGAAATTCAGTATCTGTTTTGGTTCGGCCATTCGTCCTTCCCCGTTCAGTCCGCTGGCCAGTTCGCCCGAGCCTACCGGCAGGATCCTGTTCCCCTGTTCTTTCAAACGCGCCAGGTTGGATCTTGTAGAAGGATGATGCCACATATCCTCGTCCATGGCGGGTGCCAGTACCACCGGACAGGTGGCGGAGAGATAAACCGCCAACAGCAGATTATCGCAATTCCCATTGGCCATTTTAGCGAGGGTATTGCAGCTGAGTGGCGCCACCAGAAATACATCTGCCCAGCGTCCCAGCATCACATGATTGGACCAGCTTTGTTCATCAAAGAGGTCGGTGAGTACCGGGTTGCGGCTGAGCGTAGACAGGGTCAGCGGGGTAACAAAATCCTTTGCGGATGGGGTCATAATGACCCGCACTTCGGCGCCGGCTTTGACCAGTTCACGTGTCAGCAGTACCGCTTTATAAGCGGCAATACTCCCGGTGATCCCCAGCATGATTTTCTTTCCGTTCAGCATTGCTGATCAAAAATACCATTTACTGCCAAAAGCACATAACAAGAGCCGTAAATAGCTGTTAAATAAAAAAAGCGGCAGGAAACCTGCCGCCGGATATAATCAGTTGTGTTGAATCAGCTGAACAGTTCATCATCTCCTTTACGGAAATAAACTTTGTCGTCCATGAATTCCTGAGTAGCCAGCAGGGCCGGATTGGGCATCCGCTCATAGGCACGGGAGATCTCGATCTGTTCTTTGTTCTCATGGATCTCTTCCAGGCTATCGGTATGGCTGGCAAACTCTTCCAGTTTATTATGTAATTCTTCTTTCAGTGAGATATTGATCTGGCTGGATCTTTTACCAATAATGGCAATGGATTCATACAGATTGCCGGTTTTGGCTTTGATGTCATCAAGATTGCGGGTTTCCACATTGTTGGTGATACCTGCGCTAAGCTGGCGTCTTAGTTTGCTCATTATTCAGAATTTTAATATTTGACTGTGATAAATTTAAGAAATTTTCCGCTTCCTGCTTCAGTTTACTGTCCGGGAACCGGTCAGTGAATTCATAACACTGGGTGATGACCTGTTCAAAACGCTCAACCTTTTTTTCTTCCACACTCATTTCTGCATACTTGAAATATGACTTTATGATCATGAGTTTGTATTCATCTCCCCGCATAGATTCCGGATAGTCGTTGAGAAGGGCCGTAAAGGCCACACCAGCTGCTCTGAACTGGCCGAGATCAAAATATAATTGTGCACTTTTGAAATCCTTGGTTTCCAGTTTTGCCCTGCAGAGGTCAATGATCTCATTGGCTTCCTTATTTCTGGCAGACCCGGGATGTGTATTAATGAATGTCTGAAGCATACCCATCGCCCGGATCGTATTGGTCTGGTCCAGTTCTGCCTTTGGCGATTGCTTATAAAAAGAATACGCACGCATATAATCCACTTCCTCCGCTTTCGGACTGTTCGGGAAGATCTCGAGGAAACTCTTGAACAGGTTCTCTGCATTCATAAAGTCCTCCAGATTGTAAGCGCAATATGCATATTTATAATAGATGTCCTGGAATTCAGGAGTCGTTTTATAATACGGCATAATATCCTCGTACACCTGCTGCGCCTTGACGTACTGCTTTTTTACAAAGATCTGTTCAGCCATCCGGAGTTTATAGGCCGGATCTGGATTCTTCAGCAGTTTAACCATACCCTTACCACAGCTGGTGAGAAGTACCAATGCGGCCAGTGCTGCAAATAATACGGAAAAAAGCCCTTTACGGCTGCTGACACGGTTTTCGGAGTATATCATAAAGGAGTGCAAAGTTAACGGTTAGCGGCAAAACTTACGCAAAAAAGATGAGTGGCCAAAAAACAGGCGTTAAGGTTAATATAAAGCTGCAAATGAAGGCATTAGCCTTTCGGAACAAAAAAAGACCCTCCCGGAAAAATCCGGGAGGGTGTATATAAGCAAAAAGTAGGTTCAATTAGTTCTTACGAAGAGCGGGGTGTGGAGGCTCAACACGGTTCGGTCCGTCTTCGCCTTCGGCAGCAGCACGCAGGTCAACTGTGTTACAGTCGCCGCCTTCCTGGCCGTAGTTGAAGATGAAACGGTCCTGGCTTACACCTTCCTTATCTACCATATGGTTGATCACTGCATTTACATGATCCCAGCTGAGCTGCTGTTCTTTCTTGTTGGAAGAGCAGTAACCCACTACCACTACCTTACAACCGGGGTTGTTGCGCAGTTTGGCAGCTACGGTAGCCAGTACAGCTTTCGCATCATCACTCAGTTTGTTGGAACCGGCTTTGAAAGAAACGCTGGGTAAAGCGCCCATTAAAGTGGCACAATCAACTGGTTTCGGTTTGAAAAGGTCAGGACATTTTTCAGGATCAGGACAAGCTACAGGGCATTTACCTACACCATCTGCATCAACAGGCTGGCAGTAAGTCGGAGTGATCAGTTCTTTATCCTTACAATCAGGAACACCATCACCATCTGTATCCAGGCTCACACCATGTGAATCAACAGGGCAACCTGCCGGTGTTTGCTCGCGGTCAAACTGGTCAGTTACACCATCCGCATCGGTATCAGGTAATACAGGTTTGGGGAGGCGCATCAGGCGGGGATTGCGGATCTCGCTGTAAGCGTAATCCAGCGGATTCAGCCACCAAAGGGGTTCAACAGATTTTGCACCGAGGTTGATATTCAGACCAACGGTCATATAGTTATAAGAATCGAAATCGCGGGTCAGCACGGCATCACCCCATGCTTGTTCCTGCCAACGTTGTCCATCCAGCAGGTCATCTTTAACGATAGTCCAGCGGTCTTCCAGGGCCAGGTTTACGCGGTTGCTCAATTTGAAAGCAACACCCATACCCACGGTACCGGAGGGTTTGAAGGTATCGCCGAATAATTTCGGACGACGCTCACCCTGGTTTTCAGCGGCTGTTTCAAAGCTGCCATCCAGGATGTTCTTCTTCATATCCTTGATGAAATCACGACGGTTCTTGTAAGAAGCCTGTGTGATGGAATTGAAATTGTATTTCTGATTGTTCGCATCTTCATCCAGTGCATTCACTTTGGTGTCATAGACAGAACCACCCACACCGGCAAATCCGTAAATATTAAAACCGGTTTTGGATTTGTGGAAACGAACATTATTCAACGTGAAAACAGCTTCCAGGCTCAGGTCCTGAACTTTTGTTTTGTAGTTGTAGAAAACTTGCTCCAGAGGAGTAGTAGGCAGGTTTGTTTTCGAGGAAACAATCTGCGGTGTACCCAGTCCATTGATTTGTTTGGGCGCAGAATAACGCTGATTGGGATCGGAGATGTTAGCACCCCAAGCCGGATTCTTAGCGTAGTTCTGAGCAGAACGGAAGCTGTATCCTTTACCAATTCCGTACAGATATTCTAAACGCAGAGAGAAAATGTAACCGAAAGCTTTTCTGACGTGAGCTCCGAAACCCGGAGAAACAAACTGTGCAGGGATATCGCCACTCACCTGAAACAAACCACCTTTCACGCCAATCTCCCACTGATTGCGGGGTTTTGAAGGAAAATTATATTGCCCGTTGAGGAATTCGGTATGCTGCGGCATCCTTTTCCCGGGTACAAGGGAAGAATCTTTAACGTCATAACTGGTCCCCACCCTCTGGGAAAAACCATAAGACGCCAGCAGACAGAAACTGACTGCCAGAAATAAGTACTTTTTGCTTGCCATAACTAAGGATTAAGATTTGTGAACAATGTCCTAAATAATACGCAAAAATATTAAATGAGGACTAAATACCAAATTTTTAACTCATTTATTTGGCCTTTTGCCCTTTATTTTTCAATAACTTAGTCAATTTTTGACCCTTTTTTGTTGCATCAGCAAACAATTATTTTTTTGCCCGTAAATTGCTTTTTTTTGACATGCAATTACCCACTGATCTTATCCAGGACGAATTAACCGTTTTTGAGCAACGATTCAAAGAGGCTGTGAGAAGCAATGCACCACTTCTGGACCGGATCATGCGGTATGTGGTTAAACGAAAAGGGAAGCAACTCCGGCCCATGTTTGTACTGTTGTCGGCAAAACTCTGCGGTCCCATATCAGATCCGGCTTACCGAGCCGCATCTCTTGTGGAAATCCTTCATACTGCGACACTTGTACATGATGATGTGGTTGATGATTCCATGGAACGGCGCGGTTTTTTCTCCCCTTATGCCCTGTGGAAGGCCAAGGCCAATGTGCTGATCGGCGACTATCTGCTGGCCAAAGGACTCCTGCTTTCGCTGGACAATAACGACTATCAGATTCTGCATATCCTGTCTGACGCGGTCCGGAAAATGAGTGAGGGCGAACTGCTTCAACTGGAAAAAGCCCGTAGCCTGAACCTGAAAGAGGAGATCTATTACGAGATCATACGGAATAAAACGGCCTCTTTACTGGCATCCGCCTGTGCCGCCGGAGCCTGGTCGTCGAGCCGGGACGAAGGTATAACCGAAAAAATGCGC
>CALRQQ020000224.1:0-6221 GCA_943370345.1 Chitinophaga pinensis | reverse complement strand
TTTCAGCAGTGGTTCTAAATCCACCTACCGGGTTGGTTCCCTGCAACCGGATAAATCATACATTGAAAATCTGCGAGCCTATCCCATAAATGTGGAGATCAGGACCGTAAAAACCTATTCAAGGATGCCCGCTCAGCCGACAGCAGGATTTGGTGGCGGCGGTGGTTCACAGGCAGGTGGCAACCTGACAGTTGAGATCAACAGTTCATTGGTGTTATTACCCAAAGTACCTATGCAGCCCCGGTATTTTGACAAAAGGGTTGGTTATTTTACCACCGGTTATACGGACTTTGACGCCAATCCGCAAGGGGTGGAGAATGTGAGCATGATCAAAAGGTGGAGACTTGAGCCAAAGCCCGAGGATATAGAGAAATACAAAAGAGGCGAACTGGTGGAACCGGTGAAACCCATTATTTTCTATATCGATCCGGCCACACCCAAGAAATGGATCCCATACCTGATCCAGGGTGTGAATGACTGGCAGGCTGCTTTTGAAAAAGCCGGTTTCAAAAATGCCATCTTCGGTAAAATGGCACCCACCAAGGATGAGGACAGTACCTGGAGTCTGGATGATGCCAGAAACTCAGCGATCGTATACAAGCCCTCAGATATACCCAATGCCAGCGGGCCCAGCATTGCTGACCCCCGTAGCGGTGAGATCATGGAAAGCCATATCAACTGGTACCATAATGTGATGGAATTGATCCGTGACTGGTATTTCGTTCAGTGCGCCCCCAATGATCCGGCTGCACGTAAAATGCTCTTTGATGATGAGCTGATGGGTCAGCTGATCCAGTTTGTTTCCTCACATGAAGTAGGGCATACCCTCGGACTCCGTCATAATTTTGGTTCCAGTTCAACCGTACCAGTGGAAAAACTGCGGGATAAGAACTGGGTGGCCGCCAATGGTCATACGCCTTCCATTATGGACTATGCCCGTTTCAACTATGTGGCCCAGCCGGAAGATAATCTGACCCGTAAGGAATTGTTTGCCCGTATCGGTGATTATGATCATTGGGCGATCGAATGGGGCTATCGTTTATTCCCGGAATTCAAATCCGCCGATTCAGAAAAAGGCAAACTGAACAGTTGGGTGATCGAAAAACTCAAGAACCGCCGTTTGTGGTGGGGTGATGGGGAAATGAATCAGGATGACTCCCGGAACCAGACCGAGGATCTGGGCGACGATGCCATGAAAGCCAGTATGTATGGCATTAAGAATCTGCAGCGGGTCATCCCTAACCTGATGGAGTGGACAAAGGAAGAGAATAAGGATTATGAAGGATTAGCACAAATGTATAATCAGGTTTTGGGGCAGTTCCAGCGCTATATGGGACATATCACCCGTAATGTGGGAGGTGTAATGCTGACGCCCAAAATGGTAGAGGAAAGCGGCCCTGTTTACGAAAATGTATCATCTGCAAAGCAAAAAGAAGCGGTGGATTTCCTTAACAGAAATCTTTTTGCCACCCCTTCCTGGTTGTTGAATAAAGATATCTTCAACCGTACAGGATTAACCGGCACAACGGTGGTAGCACAGGTACAGGATATGGTGATCGGAAGACTGCTGAGCGCCCGTACATTGGGTAAACTTAATGATGCGGAAGCCACTGTTGGTAACAATGCTTATAAAGTACCCGACCTGCTGACAGATCTTAAGAAAGGAGTTTTCACCGAACTTACAGCTGCCAGACCAGTGGATGTATATCGCAGGAACCTGCAGAAGTCCTATGTTTCTTCATTGATAGGGTTGCTTTCTCCGGGAACCTCTACAATGCTGGCTCCTGGAATTACCATTTCAAGTGGCGGGTTGAATGACCGATCAGATGCAAAAAGTGTGGTCAGAGCTTCTCTGGTAGCCTTACGTTCCGAACTCAGTTCAGGTGCAACCCGTACTGCGGACCCAATGACCAGATATCATTGGCAGGATCTGGCTGACCGGATCAGTAAAGCATTGGATCCTAAGTAATTAATTAAAGTATAGTAGTAGTTCAGGGCCTCTCCGGAGGCCCATTTTTATTTTATCTCCTTCTTTGTTGTTTGCCGGAATCCCAGTATCTTTGCCACCCGTCTGAAAAACGGTAGTTCTTCCACAGTCTGCCAGGCAGACAACTATTGCCGAAGAGGTTCGATAAAGGTCCCCCGGTGGGGAATGCCTCAAGGGTATAATAAATAAATACTGGGTAAAATGCCTAAAGTAAAAACAAACTCCAGTGCCAAAAAGCGTTTCAAAGTAACGGGCACAGGGAAGATCATGCATCAGAAAGCCTTCAAACGTCACATTCTGACGAAAAAATCAAAAAAACGTAAACGTAACATGCGCCTTGATGGTACTGTTGCAAAATCACATGTGGATTTTGTAAAACGCCTGCTGCGTCTGAAATAATCATTACGTTCAACACATTTATTCAACAGTCAGTCTGCTGACTAAAAATTATACACTATGCCTCGTTCAAAAAATGCTGTGGCTTCCAAAGCCCGCCGCAAAAAAATATTAAAGCAAGCCAAAGGTTACTATGGCAAACGTAAAAACGTATTAACGGTAGCCAAAAACGTTGTTGAGAAAGGTATGACCTATATGTTTGTAGGTCGTAAACTGAAGAAAAGAGAATACCGCACTTTGTGGATTGCCCGTATCAACGCAGCAGTTCGTGAAGAAGGCATGACCTATTCTCAGTTCATCAACAAGCTGCAGACAAAAGGCATTGAACTGGATCGTAAAGTACTGGCTGACCTGGCCATGAACAATCCCGAGACATTCAAGAGTCTGGTGAATTCAGTGAAATAAGCTTTTAAAAGGAATTATAGCTAAGGCCCGGATTTTCCGGGCTTTTTTTATGGCGTATGGCGGATCGGAAATGCTTAAAGGAGGGAGAAGGTTGAAATATCGGATGAGTAATGAATAATGAGTACCTGACCGAACAGGCTGAAAAGAATACGCCCTCCGGATTTCGGAGGGCGTAAATTATATCAGTGTCTTCCACACTTACTCATTATTGATTTTAGTGTGCTCCCAGGATCAACACCAATGCATAAATAATTCCTGGTAACCATCCTAATAATGTCAGGATCAGGCTTATCCAAAAACGATTGTTGATCTCGCCCTCATAGAGATATACTGCCAGCGGGGGAAGGAGGATCGCCAGAATTACAAGCAGGAGTGTGTCGGTATCAGCTTCTTTACCGGCTTTTTTGGCTGCTTTAAAGGCTTTGATTTCTTTCTTCACTTCTTTTACACGCATCCGTTTTTCTTTACGGGACAGGCTGTTGAACTCATCGACCGCCGATTTCACGTTGCTGGGGTCTGGTTCACTGCTGACAGACGAAGGCACAACCACAGCGGCCAAAGAAGTAACAGGGGTTGTACTAAACAAAAGGAAAGCAAGGATAAACAGATAAAAAGGTTTCATACGCTACAATTTTTGGTTTATGTCACGAAAAATATGCCGGATTCACAAAAATAATCCCGCACATGGCGGGACTATCATATATAAGATTTAAAAAAGCGTTGCTTACATGATATCCATAGCCTTTACAAAAGCAGTGGTCTGGAAGGGCAGGATCAGGGTCAGCCATTCCCAATGGGAGTAAATAGCGAAAAGAAGGGCGGCCGTAGAAGCCAGGAAAACAAGCCACCAGAGGCCTTTATACTTTTTTGTTTGCTCCATGTTGAAAAATTTTACGCAAAAATAAGGTCCGGACGGTAAACCAAAAAACAGATTTTCATTTCAACCCTTTCTTTTCCAAAGTAAAACAGGCACTGATACCAGCAGCCCGGAAATGGCGATTAACCACTTGATCATGACCACTACATGAAACATGAAAAAGGCCTTACCAATATCCTGCTCCGGGGCCATCCACTGAAGTAGGTATACATTTTCCCGGATATCACATACCCAGGCCAGTAACTGAGCGGTCGCCAGTACCCAAAGCAGGGTTCTTAATCTTTTTCCTTTTACACGGTATCTGGCCATCATCAGTAATGAGGCGATTCCGCCATAAGCGCCTGCCATAAACACAAAATCAAAATAGAAATGACCCCTGAGCAGAGTTTGCATCGCAGGGGCAGTATGTTGTAAAAGCTCTTTAAGGCGGTCAGCCCCATACGTTATCTCCAGTCCGATTATGGTGAATAGTTCCCCCTGGTAATAAAACCGGGTTTCCAACCATTTCATACAAAAGGCCGTACCCAGAAACAGTCCCAGACAGAACAGAAAGGAATTTCTCCACCCTTTATAGTTAAAAATCATAGGTTTGTGTAACATGAATAATAAAAAACAAGTCTGTTTTATTATAAATAATGCTGATTTTAATTACTTTCGTACTAATGTGTGCATGAAACACAATAAAATAGTTTCCGAATCCCACACCTAACGATTGTGATAAAGTTACAGTTTTACATACGGTTCAGCACCCGGTATGGTCAACGCCTGCATATTACCGGTAATATAGAGGAGTTGGGCAATAGCGATCCGTTACGTGCACTGCCCATGCATTATCTTAATGAAGAGTTTTGGCAGGTCAGTGTTGAAGTGCCAGCTGGTACAGCACTGGCTGATATCCGTTATCAATATTTCCTGAAAAATGATGACGGGGAAACGATCACTGAATGGGGTCATGACCGGATGCTGGTCAAGGGACATAAAACAACCCGTGAAATCGTGGTGACGGATACCTGGAATCATGCCGGAGAATATGAAAACACTTTTTTTACTGCCCCCTTTTCGCAAGTGCTTTTAAAAGCAGACCAAACGAAAGGAAAAGCGGATTCGCACAAAGCATTTACCCATATTTTCAGGATCAAATCACCGCTATTACAAAAGCACCAGGTAATGGCGATTACCGGTGCCGGTGAGAAATTGCATGACTGGTCAGAAACCGATCCTTTAAAAATGGAACGGAACGGAGATTGGTGGGAGATCAGACTGGATCTCTCCGGTGAGTATTTTCCGGTAGCCTATAAATACGCGGTCTGGAACATTAAGGAAGAACAGTTTGTTCGTTTTGAAGCCGGGGATAACCGTTTACTGATCCCTGAAGGCAATCAGGACAGGATCAGCATCCAGCAGGATGGATTCGCCCATCTTCCCAATGATACCTGGAAAGGGGCCGGCGTGGCCATCCCTGTATTCAGTCTTCGTACAAAGAACAGTTTTGGGGTAGGTGAATTCAACGATATCAAATTACTGGTAGACTGGTCAAAACAAACCGGGTTAAAACTGGTACAACTGCTGCCGGTAAATGATACCACGGCCACTAATACCTGGCTGGATTCTTATCCTTATGCCGCCATCTCCGCCTTCGCCCTGCATCCATTGTTCATCAACCTGTCCAAAGTAGCCGGCAAAGAGTATGCCTCACAACTCAGTAGTCTCAAGAAAAAACAGAAACAGCTGAATGAAAACAGTGTGGTGGATTATGAGGAAGTGATGAAACTTAAAATGGCCGTACTGAAGAAATTGTACGAAGTAATGGGCGAAGACTGTTTTGCATCTGATGATTACAAGAACTTCTTTAACAGCAACCGTCTCTGGCTTCAGCCTTATGCGGCCTTCTGTTATTTCCGTGATAAATACGGTACTTCCCGTTTCGAAGACTGGAAGACCAACAGTACCTATAATAAAGCGGCCATCGAGAAACTATTTGCCAATGGCAATAACGTGACCCGTCAGCTTGGTCTTTATTGTTTCATTCAATATCACCTGCACCTGCAGTTAAAAGAGGCCGTTGATTATGCCCATAAAAAAGGGATTGTGATCAAAGGCGATATTCCTATTGGCATTTACCGGTATGGTTGTGATGCTTGGGTGGAGCCCGAATTATATAATATGGACTGGCAGGCAGGCGCACCACCGGATGATTTTGCAGCAGTCGGGCAGAACTGGGGTTTCCCAACGTACAACTGGAAGCGTATGCAGGAAGACGGGTTTGCCTGGTGGAAACAGCGTTTCGAACAAATGTCGGCCTATTTTGATGCCTTCCGTATCGATCACATACTGGGTTTCTTCCGCATCTGGAGCATACCGGCTCATTCCATCCAGGGGATCATGGGACACTTTGTACCCTGTGTGCCGGTACATATCAATGAGTTTGGCGAAAACGGGATCTGGTTTGACTATCAGCGTTACTGTAAACCGTTTATCATAGATGAAGTGTTATTTGATCTCTTTGGTGATCAAACCAACTATGTAAAGGAAACCTTTCTGGTGCCCAATGAATTT
>CALRQQ020000223.1:0-6225 GCA_943370345.1 Chitinophaga pinensis | reverse complement strand
AAACGAAACCAAGAAAGTGCTGGAACTGATTGCCAGTATCAAAAAATAATATAAAAACCGGTCATGAATAAAGCCATTGGAAAATACAGGTGGACGATTTGCGGGCTCGTATTTTTTGCCACCACTGTCAATTATCTCGACAGAGCCGTTATCAGTTTATTAAAGCCGTACCTGGCCGAGTCCTTTAAGTGGTCAACGGTGGAGGAAACCGCCATTTATGCGGATATCGAAATGGCCTTTAAGCTTTCTTACGCCATAGGGATGTTGTTTGCCGGTCGTTTGATCGACAAGCTGGGTACAAAAATCGGTTATGCCCTTTCTACCGGATTGTGGAGTCTGGCAGCGATCCTTCATGCATTGGCCACCGGAGGTTTCGGACTTGGGCTGGCGCGTGTGTTTTTGGGAATTACTGAATCAGGTAACTTCCCTGCCGCCATCAAGGCAACAGCGGAATGGTTCCCGAAGAAGGAAAGAGCCCTGGCCACTGGTATATTCAATTCAGGTGCTAATATCGGGGCCATCGTTGCGCCGTTGAGTGTGCCTCTGATCGCGGAAGAGTGGGGCTGGCAATGGGCCTTCATACTTACCGGTCTTACCGGTATTATATGGCTCATCCTCTGGTTTCTTTTTTACGAAGTTCCAAGAATGCAGAAAAAGCTTTCCGCAGAAGAACTGGCTTATATCGAAAGTGATAAAGAGGAAATGGAAAATGCGGCAGCCAATGAAAACAATGGCAAAAAAATGTCCTGGGGCCGTTTGCTTACCTATCGTCAGACCTGGGCGTTTGCGCTGGGTAAATTCATGACTGACCCGATCTGGTGGTTTTATCTTTTCTGGTTACCCGATTTCCTACGTAAAGAATATGCATTGACCAAAACTGAGATCATGTGGCCGGTAGCCATTGTTTACATAATATCCAGTATTGGCAGTGTGGGAGGTGGCTGGTTGCCATTGAAACTGATCAACAATAACTGGCCGGTATTCAAAGCACGTCGTTTCTCTATGCTGGTGTATGCACTTTGCGTGATCCCCATCTTTGTAGTACAATGGGCCGGGGCAATCAATATGTGGATGGCCGTACTGATCATTGGTATAGCAGCAGCCTGTCACCAGGCCTGGAGTGCCAATATCTTTACCACGGTCAGTGATATGTTCCCCAAAAAAGCCACGGCCTCTGTTACCGGTATTGGTGGATTAGCCGGTGGTCTTGGCGGGGTTCTGCTGACCTTACTGGTACAGAAAAGAATGTTTGTCTATTATGAAAGTATCGGACAGATCAAGACCGGTTACTTTATCATGTTCATCATCTGCGGGGTAGCCTATCTTGGTGCCTGGCTGATCATGAAAGCCATGGTACCGAAGTACAAACCGATCACAGACCTGTAATTAAATAAAGTTGTGTTTACAAACGGTCATGCCCTCTGCATGGCCGTTTGTCTTTTAGAAGGGCCATCCCCTTTGTGCTTACTTTCCAAAAGCATTATGCAAATTAGACGTGCAATGGCTTTCAAAAAAAATGCTGATCGATCATGCAACTGACGCTTAAATTGTTACATATAATAACCTGTCGCACCTATAATAAAACGTCATGCAAAAAGACACACAGACATACAACTTAAACCAAAGCCCGGGAGATCCAGTGGGATTATAAGAATATTGTAAAGCGGTAGGGGAAACTGCTGCGGATCAAATAAGTCAGGAATAAGAACACAGTACTTACCAGACATAAGAAACCCTAATCACATTTCACACATCCTTTTCCCCCATATCCGTTTGTTACCGCCCACTGTTCACAAGCTTCTTTTGTCCCAAAACAAGGCAGCCCCAGATCCAGACTTTCCACCCGCCAGGGAGCAGAAGATGTACATCTATTGGCACATATTACGATCTCCTCCTCTTTTTGACAGGTTCCCAGCATCATGGCCAGCATGAGCAGAAATGTCGTCCTGTACACATTTACTTTCATACCATAAATGTGAACCTTCCGAACCGCCAAAAACAATGATATTAATCAGGAAGCAAATTTAATTTTAGGTTCATACAGCTGAAGCCGGGCTGAAGCGTTACAACCGACGGCTTTTCAAGTACGAAGTACGAGGTACAAAGTACGAGGTACGAAGTACGAAAGCAATCCGAAAAGCGAGAAACAGCTGTTATTTTAGATTCAAATTTTTAAGGAGGTGTATTGACTCCCGACTACTAACTGCCGACTACCGACTGACTTCAGGGCTGTTCCCTTCTCGCTTCTCGCTTCTCGCTGTTCAACAGCTACCTCATAAAAAAAGCAACATTACGTTGCTTTAAAAAAATTATCTAAGAAGGTGTATTGACTCCTAACTCCCGACTCCCGACTCCCGACTCCTAACTCCCGACTCCCGACTCCTATCTCCCGACTGGCCCTATTCTCCCCAGATATTATCCTTTCCTTCCAGCCATTGCTTCACCAGATCGGTCGTTACTGACTTCGGCCTTTCCAGGGGGAAGCCGAGGGCACGATCCCAGCAGAGAGAAGCGAGTACGCCTAAGGCGCGGCTCACGGCAAAAAGTACTGTGTAGAATTCGTATTCCACCAGGCCATAGTGCACCAGCAGGGCGCCGCTGTGCGCATCCACATTGGGCCAGGGGTTCTTGATCTTACCCATGGTCTGCAGGATCGGCGGTACGGTCTCGTATACATTCCAGATGGTCTGCACCAGCTTGTCATCCGGCATATGTTTTTTACCAAACTCCATTTGTGCGGTGAAACGGGGGTCGGTCTTGCGCAATACAGCGTGACCATAACCCGGCACTACTTTTCCGTCACTCAGGGTCTTCTTCACATATTCAGCGATCTGTTCTTTGGTGGGCAGATCCGTATTCAGTTCTTCCTGCATTTCAAACACCCACTTGATCACTTCCTGATTGGCGAGTCCGTGCAAAGGACCTGCCAGACCGTTCATACCGGCCGCATATGCGAGGTAAGGATCACTCAGGGCAGAACCGACCAGGTGGGTCGTGTGAGCAGATACGTTACCGCCTTCATGGTCGGCATGAATGGTCATGTATAAACGCATCAGTTCGCGGAAACTCTCATCTTCAAAACCGAGCATATGCGCTAGGTTGCCGGCCCAGTCGAGCAGACCATTAGGCTGGATATGTTCGCTGTTCTTATACTTGCGGCGATAGATGTAAGCAGCAATACGGGGCAGACGGGCCAGCAGTACAATACTGTCATCGAATACCGGCAACCAGTAGTCTTTTTTATTGATGCCTTCGGCGTATTTCTTCTGGAAATAACTTTCGGTCTGCAAGGCCATCACCCCTACCACGAACATGGTCATCGGGTGTGTGGTGATCGGCAGCGCATCGATGGCTTCAAATACGTGGGTAGGTACGTGACTCCGGCGTTGGAGAATGCTCGTTACATGTTCGGCATCTTCATTGGAAGGAAGCTCGCCGATCAGCATCAGGTAGAAAAGACCTTCAGGCAGGGGCTCTGAGCCACCGGGTGCCTTGGGCAATTTGGCCTGCAGTTCAGGAATAGAATGACCGCGGAACCGGATCCCTTCCTGGGCATCCAGGAGTGAGGTCTCCGTTACCAACCCCGTGATCCCCCGCATACCCTGGTAGATCTGGGAGAGCGTTACTTCACCAATCACTTTATTTCCATGCTCTTTCAGTAAGTCCTTGATTTCGGTGGCTACGCTATCCGCTTTGGCCTTGAACCGGTCTTTTATAATACCCATATCACCTTATTTTCGGGGAGATTCTTGAAAAAAGTTAAGTAGGCATAAAATTACAGAATGCCAAGGGTGGTAACAAATAATAAGGAGGAAAGTTTACTAGAGGAGCAAGTACGAAGTTAGAAGTACGAAGTACGAAAGGCATACCGTAAAACGAGTAGCAGCGGTTAATTTAGACTGAACCTCCTGAGGAGGTGTATTGACTACTAACTACGAACTACCGACTACTTGGGGGTTCGTCTGTACAGCCAAACCGCCACAAACGTAAAAACTATATTCGGCAGCCAGGCTGCGATGAACGGATGCAGGTTCCCCTTGGTGGCAAAAACGGTGGAAAAGCGGTCAGAAATGATAAAAATGGCGGCGATCATGATGCCCAGGGCCAGGTGCATGCCACTGCCCCCACGGGTTTTACGACTGGCGATCACGGCGCCGATCATGGTAAGCAGTAATACCGTGGCAGAAATGGCGGTCCGGCGATGCCATTCCACCTGCAGGGTTTTGAGTCCTTCCGTGCCCCGCATCTGCTCCCGTTGGATATAATAGGCCAGTTCCGGGGTAGTGAGTTTATCCTTCAGGTAATCGTCTTTTCGTAATTCCTCGGGTTTCAGATTCAGGGATAGGATCATGGTATCGCGGTTGACCATCCGTTCCCCGATACTATCAATAAAACGTTCGGCTGCCCGGAAAAGCTTCCATTTTTTGGTGAGGGTATCCCAGGTGATCGATTCAGAGCGGATATTATACACCACTTTATTGTCCTTGACCCGCTCGAGAAAAAAGCCCCGGGCAAAGCGGGTGGTAGTATCATAATCCCGGATGCCTACAAAAGTATTGGTATCGGTCCGCAGGTAATAACAACGGGCACAGCTGCTGAACGTACGGCCCTTGGAAGGGTCCTTGCTGTCGATATATTTTGATTGAAAATTGGCCTTGATCGTATTGGCCTTGGGGATCCAGAAACTATTGCCCACCCAGAGCATGACCGCCAGTAAAAGTCCGCCCACAAAAAAAGGACGCAGAAACCGGTTGTAGCTCGTTCCGCTGGCCAGAATGGCAATGATCTCGGAACGGGTGGCCATGCGGCTGGTAAAAAAAATGACCGCGATGAAAACAAAGAGCGGGAATAATAGACTCCAGATCCAGGGCACAAAACCGAGGTAGTATTTGTTGATGATCTCTTTGGTACTGAAACCTGCCGTCACGAAATCATCCGCCTTTTCGCTGCTGTCGACCGCCACGGCGATCACCGTGAATAACAGCATGCAGAAAATAAAGGTGACCAGGAATTTTTTCAGTATGTACCAGTCGAGTTTGTGCATGGAAGCGCGAAAATAACCAATTAACTGTTGACGCTTTGTGAAAGCCTGTACTTATAACTTTTGCTTCAACCGGGGGATCATTTCATCCTTCCAGGCGGCAAAATCACCCTGCTGGATATGTTTCCGGGCCTCTCCCACCAGCCAGAGATAAAAAGCCAGGTTATGGACACTGGCAATGGTCAGTCCGAGTATTTCTTTGGCCTTCATCAGGTGCCGCAAATAGGATTTACTGTAATAGGCACTGATACCGCAGCCGATCCCTTCATCAATGGGAGAATAATCAAATTCCCATTTCTTATTATCGATATTGATCACCCCGTCGGAGGTAAACAACATGGCATTACGGCCATTGCGGGTGGGCATGACACAGTCAAACATATCGATTCCCATACTGATACACTCCAGGATATTCCAGGGGGTGCCTACTCCCATGAGGTAACGCGGCTTTTCCTGCGGCAAATGATCACAACACCAGTCGCAGATCTCATACATCACGGGCTCCGGTTCGCCCACACTGAGCCCGCCGATGGCGTTCCCGTTGGCCTCTTTGGAGGCAATGTATTCGCAGGATTGTTTGCGCAGGTCTTTGAACGTGCCGCCCTGTACAATGGGAAACAGGTTCTGTGTATACCCGTATTTAGGTCCGGTGGCATTGAACCGCTCAAAACAACGGTCGAGCCAGCGATGGGTGAGTTCCATTGATTTTTTGGCGTAATTGAATTCGCTGCCGCCAGGCGGACATTCATCAAAAGCCATGATGATATCGCCACCGATGCTGCGCTGGATATCCATCACATTTTCGGGAGCAAATAAATGACGGCTGCCGTCGATATGCGACTGGAAGGTCACCCCTTCCTCTTTGATCTTACGGGTACCCGCCAGTGAAAAAACCTGATACCCCCCGCTATCGGTCAGGATGGGTTTTTGCCAGCCATTGAAACGGTGCAGTCCCCCGGCTTTTTCCAGCACGTCGAGACCGGGTCGTAAGTATAAATGGTAGGTATTTCCGAGGATGATCTGTGCTTTAACCTCGTCTGCCAGCTGCTGCTGGGTCACGGCTTTTACACTGCCGACGGTCCCTACCGGCATGAAAATGGGGGTCAGGATCTCCCCATGATCGGTGGTGATCCTTCCGGCCCTGGCTTTACTGCCCGTATCGGTATGCTGAAGTTCAAATTGCA
>CALRQQ020000222.1:0-6227 GCA_943370345.1 Chitinophaga pinensis | reverse complement strand
CGCAAGCAAATCCTGATCCGTGTCAATCCGTGCCATCCGTGGCTTCTTTTTGCCGCAGGCAAATCCTTTTCCACCCTGGCACATCTTGTAACTAAAAAACTTAATTTGCCCCTTCAATGCTCCAACGCCTTTCCATATCGAATTACGCCATCATCGACGAACTGGAAATCGATTTCTCCGGCAAACTCAACGTGATCACCGGGGAAACCGGTGCCGGTAAATCCATTATCATGGGCGCTCTCGGTCTGATCCTTGGCGAACGCGCCGATACCGCGGCATTAGTGAAAAAAGAAAAGAAATGTGTGGTGGAAGGGTTCTTCCTGCCCGGACAAAAGAAAGCGGTAGCCGCATTTCTGAAACAGCATGAACTGGATCATGAAGATCAGCTGGTACTTCGCCGCGAAATCAGCACCAGCGGCAAATCACGCGCTTTCATCAACGATACACCCGTCAATCTTTCACAGCTCCAGGAATTGAGCGCCCTGCTCGTAGACCTGCACCAGCAATTCGATACCTTAACATTGGGCGAATCCGGTTTTCAACGTGAAGTGATCGACGCCCTGGCGGGTCATTCTGATCTGCTGGACGAATACCAGCAGGCTTACCGCCAATGGCAGATAGTAAAGAAAGAAACGGAGGAACTTAAATTACAAAAACAACAATTCGATAAGGAAGCTGATTACAACCGCTTCCAGTTTACCGAACTGGAGGAAGCCGGCTTTAAGGAGAATGAACTCGAGGAGACCGATGCCGAACTCAAACTCCTGAATAATGCGGAAGGCATTAAGGCCGCCCTGGGCAAAGCCTTTTTCGAACTCCGGGAAAGTGAAAACCCGATGGTGCAGCAACTGAAGATCATCCTCAACCAGCTGAATCCTTATGCCGGTTATCACCCCGATCTCCCTTCCTTATTACAGCGTCTTCAATCTGCCCAGATCGAATTGCAGGATATAGCCGGGGAAGTGGACCGCATCAGTGATCATGTGAATTATGATCCGGAAAGAGTGGAACGGCTGAATGAACGCCTCTCCCTCGGGTATAAACTTCAGAAGAAACATGGCGTGAATTCCACGGCTGAACTGTTGTCCATACAAGCCGGGCTACAGGAAAAACTACAGGCCGTTTTGAATATAGACCAGTCGATAGAACAGAAGGAAAAAGAAAAGCAGCAGTTGTATGATAAAGCCGCCTTGCTGGCACAAAAGATCTCGGCCAACCGGAAAAAGCAGGTGAAACCTTTTGAAGATAAGGTCAACAAACTGCTGCAACAGGTGGGAATGCCCAATGCACGGATAAAGACCATGATCAGTCCGGTGGAACTGGTGGAAACCGGTGCCGATAGTGTGGAGTTTTTATTTGATGCGAATGTGCCTGCCGGTGATCAGGCCAAAGGACAATTTCAACCACTGCGCAAAGTAGCCAGCGGGGGAGAGCTGAGCCGGTTGATGCTTTGCATTAAATCACTCGTGGCACAATCCGTGGATCTCCCTACAATGATCTTTGACGAGATCGACACCGGTATATCCGGTGAAGCGGCCCGGCAAGTGGGGATCATCATGAAAGAACTGGCAGTAAAAAGACAAGTGATCTGTATTACGCATCAGCCACAGATCGCCGGGAAGGCCGATGCCCATTATTTTGTCTATAAAGAGATCGTGAAAGATCTCGTGAAGACCAATATCCGGCAACTCAATACTGACGAACGGATCACCAGTATTGCCAAAATGCTGAGCGGTGAAAAGCCGACGGCCGCCGCATTGGAGAATGCCCGGGAAATGCTGATGAACTGAAATCCCTTCTTACATTCAAGCACACGCCTGATAAACCTGGCCCTTTTGCCTGGGGCAAACAAAAAACCCTGCTTTGGCTCCCCGAAGGGTGTCAAAACAGGGCGCAACCCGGCCATCAGTCCAGTAACAGCCGGATAGGTTTTTCTATATTACAACCGTCACAGCAGCAATATCTTTTTTAAGCACAAAGCTCTACTTTGAAAGCCAGGCTGAAGTAACTGAAAAAGTCACCTTTATCGCTTACGCTGTGGCCATTCCAGGCATGTCCGAACGTAAACGGATGACGGTTACCGGTGGCTGCTTCGCCGATCCCGATAATACCATCATTGGTTTGCAGACGGAAACCATACGTAGCATCTTTTTTCAATTCGATCGGATCGAGTTCAAAACGGATCCAATGGGTATCATCGTTCCGGTCAACCTGACGTACACTGTTGCCGATCGGATTTCCCCAGCTGCGGGATTGGGTATCAAACTCATGCAGGGTCAGCGCTACTTCACCGGGTTGGGTGACGGCTGAGGCAAAAACCTGTATGTTATTGACTAATCCTTCTGAAGGACATATAAAGGTCTGTCCGGCCAGATGGTCGTGGGTATGCGGCCTGAGATGACCGATCCAAAGAGTGGTGTTGTTCTGGGCCTGGCTGATTACCGGGCGGGAGTGGCTGCTGTGTTGTTTAGTTTCCATAATAATTGTGATTTTAAGTGAAAGGATTGGGGTACGGTTGCAGCGGTATATGGTTATTTAAAGAGCTTCCGGGTATTTAACTCAGGTAATGTCTCACTTATTGTGTGCCTGATTAAAATCAGTTACAAAATTAACATACACATGTACTTAGATGGTAAGTGATTTTCCCGGATTTTATACGTAAATTGTCATAGACCGGGTGAGTAAAAGGTGAATGTGGATAACCCTTAAAACCGGGTGAAAAACTGGTGAACAAAGAAAAATTTTGCTCAAAGGGGAATAGGGGTTTATTTCGCCAAACTGACTGACGGAACATCCCCATCACTACGAGATCAACATTTCTCAATTCAAGTTTGGAGCCTGCCCGTGGTCATTGGCCCGCTTCGCCGACATGCGGCCTGACAGGTTAGATAAAACTGGTAGTTAACGATTTACACTGTTACAGACAATGGAACTGACGAACATCAACAAAGACCGGAAGAACAAACGGAAATCAACCCTCGACCTCGGAACTATGGTATACGGCAAAGTACCTCCGCAGGCAAAAGACCTGGAAGAAGCCGTGTTGGGTGCCATCATGCTCGAGAAAGGAGCATTTGACACCATTGTAGAGATCCTGAAGCCGGAATGTTTTTATGTGGATGCCCACCAGAGTATTTTCAGTGCCATGCAGGGACTGGCCAATAAAAGTCAGCCGATCGATATCCTGACCGTAGCAGAAGAATTACGTTTCCGGGAAGAACTGGATATGGTGGGTGGCGCTTATTATGTTACCAAGCTGACCAACGCTGTGGTTTCCGCGGCAAATATTGAAGCCCACTCACGGATCATACTCCAGAAATTTATACAACGCGAACTGATCCGAATCAGTGGCGAAATTATCGGGGATGCCTACGAGGATTCCACCGATGTGTTTGATCTGCTGGATGTGGCCGAAAGCAAATTATTCGAGATCACGAATAATAACCTGCGAAAAAATTTCGAATCGATCGACTCCGTACTGGTCAATACCATCAAGCGGATTGAAGACCTTCGGCATAAGAATGAAGATGTAACAGGTGTGCCCAGTGGTTTTCCATCACTGGACCGTGTTACCTATGGTTGGCAGGCCACTGACCTGATCATCCTCGCTGCCCGTCCTGCCGTGGGTAAAACCGCTTTCGCCCTGAACCTGGCCCGTAATGCCGTTATGCATCCGGGTAAACAAACAGGGGTGGCTTTGTTCTCTCTTGAGATGAGTGCCGGTCAGCTGGTACAACGGATCCTCTCTGCCGAAAGTGAGATCTGGCTCGAGAAGATCAGCCGGGGTAAAATGGAAGAGCATGAAATGAAACAGCTGTATGCGAAAGGGGTACAACGTCTGGCCCAGGCTCCGTTATTTATTGATGATACGCCCGCACTGAACATTTTTGAACTGAGGGCCAAATGCCGCCGGTTGAAAAATAAACACAATATCGGACTGATCATCATCGACTACCTGCAGCTGATGAGTGGAACCGGCGAAGGACGAAATACCAACCGCGAACAGGAGATCAGTAATATCTCCCGTAACCTGAAAGCCCTGGCCAAGGAACTGAGTGTACCCATCATCGCCCTGTCACAGTTAAGCCGGGCGGTGGAAACCAGGGGTGCCGGTAAAGACGGAAATAAAATGCCGCAGCTGAGTGACCTCCGTGAATCCGGGGCCATCGAGCAGGATGCGGACATGGTAATGTTCCTTTACCGTCCGGAATATTATGATATCACCACCAATGAACTAGGTGAGAATAACCGGGGCGAAACCCACGTACGGATCGCCAAACACCGGAATGGTTCACTCGAAACGATCAAACTGCGGGCCCTGCTCCATATCCAGAAATTCACCGAAGATGATAATGGCGGATTCGGCGGACAAGGACTTACGGGCAACTGGAAGCCGGTCAGTGATATTGACAGTGATGGCGGCGCCAAAGTGTTCGTACAGACCGGCAGTAAGATGAATGATCTCCCGGATGAGGATGATACGCCGTTCTAGTCTTGTTGGTCTTCTGATCAACAAGTGCTGATCTACTACTATGGCACTCCCATTTTTCTATATCAACAAATATGCTGAAGGGCAACAGCTGATCACCCTCGATGAGGATACCAGCCGTCATGTCGTACAGGTGCTCAGGATGAAGCAGGGAGAACAACTACACCTTACCGATGGTCTTGGACATTTACTCCTGGCGGAGATCACTGATGATCATAAGAAGCATTGTACAGTGACTGTCCGTGAAGTAACCTTCACACCCGCTGCTGAACGAAAAGTCACTATTGCCATTTCCAATATTAAAAATGCAAGCCGCTTTGAATGGTTTTTGGAAAAAGCCAGCGAAGTGGGTATTACAGCGATCATTCCATTGGTATGTGAACGTACCGAAAAAGAACGCTTCCGGTATGACCGGATGAATGCGATCTGTATCAGCGCCATGCTGCAGAGTCAGCAGGTCTGGTTGCCGCAGTTAAGTGAACCACAACCATTCAGGCAGGTGCTGGACCAGACTTCCACAGCGGCAAAATATATTGCCCATTGCGAAGACGGTCCCAAAGATCCACTGGCCAAACAAGCGCCATCAGCCACTTCCATGATCCTGATCGGTCCGGAAGGGGACTTTACCCCCGATGAAATTGAACAGGCCCTGCAACAGGGTTTTATTCCGGTGAGTCTGGGAGAAACAAGACTGCGGACGGAGACCGCGGGAGTAGTGGCGGCAGTGTTACTCGCCTATGTCTGATCAGTATTTTTCCCCTTTAACGATTCGCCAAAACCGAATTATAGCTGCCTTCCATTTACTGAAGAGATTTCGTCTGTACCGGGGATTACTTTATTTATTCAACAATAGTTTTTATATCTTCCATTCATGGAAATTGTCAGGTTCCTGATCACTGCATCGGGACTTTTTTTTACTCTTTTGTTGTACGGGCAATCACCGGTATATACAGCCATTGCGAAGGCTGATCGACTTAAAGCAGAGGATCCCGGTTATGTGGCCGCCTGCTTTCAGGTGGCAGACCAGTTTATGGACCTGGAAAAGTACGATTCTGCGCAAATGTGGCTGAATAAAATCCATACCGTATTACCCTTTAAAGCCAACTCCGTTAATAATTACTTCCTGATCACCCGGCAGGCGGAAGTCTATTATTACAATAATCTCCAGCATCTTGGTTTGCAGGAAAGCCGCAGAGGGCTCGCAATGGCTGAAGCACTGAAGGATAGTTTTTTGCTTGCGGATAGTTATAATTTTCTGGGTTTGTTTTACATGAACATTGACAGTACTGCGGCTTCCATTCCTTATTTCAGGAAAGGCCTGGATTATATTCGCCAGCCCCCTTTCCCGGAAGGATATTTAAGTCTTTCCAAACCGCATCATCTGCATGGAAACATGGCCGAAGCCTTTTATAAGCTGGAGAAATATGACAGTGCAGAGCTGCATTACCGGTTATCGCTGGATAAAGCCCGGTACCTGGACTGGCCCAGAGGAATTGCGGTGGCAGAGGCGGGATTGGGGGATGTTTTTCTGGCCATTTTAAAGCCCGACAGTGCACTTAATTATTACAACAGTTCCACTCAGCAATCATTGACGTCTGATGATATTGATGTGGCACTCTACAGCTTTGCCGGCATGGCCCGTTCTTCCCTGCAGCTGAATAATGTGGCAGCAACCAATGAATATTTGAAGAAAGGATTTGATTTGTTACGGCAGCATCCGAATCTCAACCGTTTTTTT
>CALRQQ020000221.1:0-6239 GCA_943370345.1 Chitinophaga pinensis | reverse complement strand
TGCCAAATATGGCAACCGCTATATCTGGCCATTGTATGACACCTATGATATTTTCATGGCCGATCTGGATGGTAAGATCGTCAAACAACTGACCCACTCCAAGGGCTATGATGCGGAAGCGACCTTATCTCCCGACGGAAAGAAAATGTTGTACACCAGCGATAAGGACGGAGATATAGATCTGTATATAATGGACCTGGAAACCGGCGCCGAGAAACGAGTGACCAATATGCTGGGTTATGATGGGGGTGCCTGGTTCAGTCCCGATGGCACCAAGCTGATATGGCGTGCTTCCCGACCCAAAACAGAAGCCGAGATCAAAGAATACAAAGAGCTCCTGGCCGAGAACCTGGTGGCTCCTACCAACATGGAAGTATGGGTATCCAATGCCGATGGCAGCAATGCACATCAGGTCACTTCTTACGGTCAGGCCAACTGGGCCCCGGCCTATATGCCCGACAGCAAGCGGATCATTTTTGCCAGTAACCATGAATACAAAAGAGGATTTCCTTTCAACCTGTATACGATCAATGAGGATGGTACCAATCTCACCAAGATCAGTCGTGATAAGGGCTTTGATGCCTTCCCGATGTTTTCGCCTAATGGTAAAAAGATCGTATTCTGCAGCAACCGGAACAATGGCGGCACCCGCGATACCAATGTGTTCGTAGCTGACTGGGAGGAATAAAAGGCCGGTATTGACCGGTATCCTATATTTGTTAAAATTTTTTCACCATGGAAACAGGAATGCTGCATCTGCACAGTTTACTCCGTTGGGTAATCTTGCTTTTATTATTGGTTGGTCTTTTTCAGGCCTTTAGCAAAAAGGAAAGTATTAAGTCTACCAGTCTATGGCTGATGATCTCGGCGCATACGATGTTATTGATCGGTTTATACCAATGGATCGCGGGTCGTTATGGTATCCTCAAAGGACTGCCGGAGAATGTGCCCTCACTGATGAAAGATTCTTTCTATCGTTTTTATTGGGTGGAGCACCCCCTGCTGATGCTGGTGGCCATCATCCTGATCACCCTGGCGAGGGGTAAGGCTAAAACCCTGAATTATAAAAATGCCGGCTGGTTAATACTGATCGCTCTCATCTTTATCCTGGTGGCAGTGCCCTGGCCGTTCCGTGAAATCGGTGCAGGCCGTAGCTGGTTCCCGGGGATGTAAGGAAGTTCTAAAAGTTTAAAAGATTTAAGAGGTTTAAGAAGTTGTACTTTATAGTGGCAACCTCTTAAACCTCTTGAACTTTTTAAACCGCTGTAACCTATCTCACCCCCAACTCCACCACTTCACAATCCCTCATGTCCTTCCCGTCGATCACGAAGCGGATCAGGGTGCGGACCTTATGCCAACCTTGTTTACCTGCTGCGCCGGGGTTCATATGCAGACATTGGAGTTTTTCGTCGTACATCACTTTCAGGATATGGGAGTGGCCGCTGATAAAGAGTTGCGGCTGGTGGACCAGTAATTCTTTTCTGGTATCGGGATTATATTTTGGCGGATAACCCCCGATATGCCGGATCATGACTTTCACTTGCTCACAGGTAAAGACCAGTTGTTCGGGGTAAAGGGAGCGGATATCATTGCCATCGATATTGCCGTATACACCTCTCAGGGGTTTACCCGTTTTTTTAAGGAGCTGAACCACTTCCGGATTGCCCCAGTCTCCGCCATGCCAGATCTCATCGCAAATGGCGAAATGTTTTTCGATTGCAGGGTCGAAATAGCCATGAGTATCTGATATCAGTCCGATCCGGGTCATTTATAATGCCTTTTTTTACTGTATCAGGCAAAATTCGGGGAACGCGAACAAATTCCTACATTTATTGTAACGTTAGTGTATGCCTTTTCACCGCAACTTCACCTATTATATCGATAAACGCCAATGGAAATTCTATTTCCTCATGGTCGCTGTTGAAGGACTTAACTGAAGCAGAGTATCTTCCGGATTTCCGGTCATTCCTCCAGATGCTTCGTGATTCCGGACTACTACTAACTACTATCTACTAACTTCTAACTAAAGAAAAATGCCTCATTATTATACACTCGGCTCCATCCCCCATAAGCGGCACACCCAGTTCCGCAAACCGGATGGAGGTCTATACAGCGAACAACTTTTTTCTACCGAAGGATTCAGTGATGATTATGCCTTGCTGTATCACTGTCATCCCCCGACCATGATCATTAAGACCGAAGCCCAGGTGGATGTGAGTCCGCAGGTGGCTGAGGAAAAAATGCTGAAGCACCGCAGCCTCGAAGGATTTAAGATAAAACCCGTGAAGGATTATCTGCAAAGCCGGGTGCCGGTACTGGTCAACAGCGATTGTCATATCGTACTGGCGGCCCCCCAGGAGAGCATGACGGATTATTTCTACAAGAATACCGATGCGGATGAAATGCTCTTTGTACATGAGGGGAGCGGCATTGTGCATACCCAGTATGGTCAATTGCCTTTTTCGTATGGCGATTATATCATCCTGCCCCGGGGTACGATCTACCAGATCCATTTCAATACGCCGGAGAACCGGCTATTTATTGTGGAGTCATTCACCCCTTTGCGATATCCCAAACGCTATATGAGCAAGTACGGACAGCTGATGGAACATTCACCCTATTGCGAACGGGATATCCGTCCGCCGCAGGACCTGCAAACGATCGATGAGAAAGGGGACTTCCTGATCAAAGCCAAGAAAAAAGGCATGCTTTATGGTTTGCATTACGGAACGCATCCCTTTGATGTGATCGGCTGGGACGGATGCTGCTATCCGTACATCTTCTCCATACACGATTTTGAGCCGATCACCGGACGGGTGCATATGCCGCCGCCGATCCATCAGACCTTTGAGACCAATGCCTTTGTGGTCTGTTCCTTTGTGCCGCGTTTATACGATTATCACCCGCAGGCCATTCCTGCTCCTTATAATCACAGCAATATCGACAGTGATGAAGTCTTGTACTATGTGGAAGGCGAATTCATGAGCCGTAAACATGTTACAAAAGGAATGATCACGTTGCATCCGGCCGGTATCCCGCACGGTCCGCATCCGGGTGCCGTGGAAAAAAGTATCGGGGCCAAAGAAACCAAAGAACTCGCCGTGATGGTCGATACCTTCCGTCCGCTGATGCTTACCAAACAAGCACTGGAGATCGAGAACGGGGATTATGTGATGAGCTGGTCCGAGTAAGTTAGTAGTCGGTAGTTAGTAGTTCGTAGTCAACAGCCCCTTCTGAGGGAGGCTAGAAGCGAGAAGCTAGAAGCAAGAAGGAAACAGCCCCTTCTGAAAAGGTTTTTATATAATAAAGTTGCTTCTGCTTTTCCCGTTCCGAAGCGAAATGATGTTGTCATCCTGAGTAGTCCCGCAACCGATATATTACAGGGTTTGCTGATTGTTTTCAAGCGGGACGTATCGAAGGAGACAGCCCCGAAAGCCCTTCTCGCTTCTAGCTTCTCGCTTTCTCTCATCCTCCTCCTTTCTTCCGAAAAATACCGCTCATGGCTGTTGAAAACACCATGGTCATCATTGTTGGTGGGTTTACTTTCGGCTGGTCCCGGTAACAGGAGCCGAGTTCGCCGAAAAGAGATACGGTGGGTTACTGAAGGTCCGGTATCATTATGAAAGAATCACCCGTATGCGACTGATCCTGACTGTCTGGCTGCTGCTGCTGCTGCCGGCTATACTCTGGCCGCAGACAAAGCCGACTGAGCAAAAGGGGACTGACAGCATTACTGTTGTGCGGCAAACCCCTGCCATGGCATTTAATGCTAAACCGGAGATCTTCACCAGCGGATTTATCGATATTGTCAATAACGGACAGATCAACGCCTCCGCCCGTTTTATCCGATTATTCCTGGGAGAGCCCGGAAAGTTTGCTCTGCCGCTTTCACTTTATTCCGGGGTGTCCTCCAATAATTTCCAGCAGCAGATCCCCGGTCTGCCCCAAAGCAATGAAACCCTGGTCACGCATTTTATCAATCCACTCAGCGGACTGGCGAATCTCTCGGTAGATGGGGTTATTTTTTTTACTCGGAAAAAAGAGAGGCTGACCAGGTCAGGGTTATTGTATCATTTTGGCGAACGGGTACTCACCGGTATCCGAACCGGGTTGATCACGGATCCCCGGACAGGAAAGCCGGTCAATTTTCTCAATGGTTTCGGTGCATTGGGATTTTACATGCAGACCGGTGCCTGGGAACGATCCAATAATAAAAACATGGGGGTCACCTGGCTGGCCTGGCGGTATATCAGTTGTTATACTAATCCGGATCAGCTAAAAGCGTTCATGCCGGATATACAGTCGACGGGCGTGTATAAAGGCTGGTCGTTGGGCTGGGGCGTGGAGATCACCCGGCTGGTGAATATAAAATTGCTTTATTATAAATACACGAAAGCCCCGGAGATCGATTATTCGGCGCCGATCTATCAGTTTTCGTTTAACTACTCTTTAAAGTAGGTGATAGCTGTTTGCTGTTAGGTGTTAGGAGTTTCTGAAAATAGTAAACTCCTCCCGACCTGAAAACGCAGCCTCAATTTTAGCACTTTCCTCCTTAACACCTAACAGCTAACACCGAACACCCTGAATTTAAATTTGACCATTTGGTTAAAAATCCCCACTTTTGTTAACCATTTGGTTAAAATGCCTAAAAAAAAGAAGGATAAGACCACGGAGGAACAGATCCTTGCAGCCGCCAAGAAAGTCTTTGTGCGGGATGGCATGACGGGTGCCCGGATGCAGGATATAGCGGATGAAGCGGGGATCAATAAAGCCCTGTTGCATTATTATTTTAAGAATAAGGAGAAACTGTTCGAGGTGATCTTTATGGAAGCGGCCCAACGGCTCTTTCCGAAGATCAATGAGATCTTTACGGCGGAATGGCCGCTGTTCGAGAAGATTGAACGATTTTGTGACGAGTACATCACCCTCGTTATGGAGAATCCTTACCTGCCGCTGTTCCTGCTGAATGAGATTCACCGTGATCCGGATTATTTCCTGCGTAAAGTGTGGAAAGGAAAGAGTACTCCCCGGCCGGAGAAATTCCTGGCGCAGATCATGGCCGAAAAAGCAAAAGGGACCATTAAGGATGTTCACCCGGTACATCTGCTGATGAATATGCTCTCCATGACCATTTTCCCCTTTGTGGCCAAACCGATGCTGCAAAAGAACCTGGGGTTGAATGAACAGCAGTTCAGAATGGTGATGGAGCAACGGAAAACGGAGATCCCCCGGTTTATCATTGATTCCATCCGGGCCTGATTTTTTTTGAACCACTATTAACCAACTGGTTAATTAATAAATATGAAACGACTACTCTTTATTTTATGTTGTTCCGGAAGTCTCGTCTTGCAGGCCCAATCCCTGCAGCAGCTGAGTCTGGCCACTGCCTGGGAACTGGCGCAGAAAAATTACCCGGCAGTAAAACAAAAGGACCTGGTGCGCCAAACCGCCGGCATCAGTGTGGAGAACCTGCAAAAGGGATTTCTCCCCCAGTTTTCCATCAGCGGACAGGCCACTTATCAATCGGATGTGACCAGTGTGCCCATCTCCGTTCCGGGGTTCAGCATTGAAGCACCGAACAAGGATCAGTATAAACTGGTGGCGGATGTGAACCAGCTGATCTATGATGGTGGTCTTACCCGGGAACAAAAGAACCTGCAGCAACTTAATGCCAAAGTAGAAGACCAGAAAGTGGAAGTGGAATTGTATAAGGTAAAAGAAAGGGTCAACCAGTTATTCCTCAGTATACTTTATCTCGATGAACAATTCATACAGGTAGAGCTGTTAAAGAAAGATATTGAGACAGGAATAAAAAAAGTAGTAGCACAGGTACAGAATGGGGTTGCCTTTAAATCCAACCTGAATATGCTGAAGGCAGAGTTGCTGAAAACCGGGCAACGTACAGTGGAGATCAGTACTTCCCGCAAGGGGCTGGTAGCTGCTCTTTCTCTTTTTGTCGGGCAGGAGTTAAATGAACAGGTGAAACTGGAACAGCCAGGGGTACAGGCCGTTGTTGATAATAATATCGACAGGCCGGAACTGAAACTTTATTCAGAACAGGAGAAACTGATCGGACAGCAGGATAAACTCATTCAGGCAAAGAACCTTCCCAAAGCCAGTCTTTTTGCCCAGGCCGGGTATGGACGTCCGGGACTGAATATGCTGAAAAATGACTTTGCCTTTTATTCCATTGGGGGACTGCGGTTCAACTGGTCATTGGGCGGGCTTTATACCAAAAA
>CALRQQ020000220.1:0-6269 GCA_943370345.1 Chitinophaga pinensis | reverse complement strand
ACCGGTGCGCACATCACCCCAGTTACCCTGGGTATCAATAAGCAGGTCTTTCTGTCCCATATTCACCAGGGCATCACCGATACTGGCATCCCCGTGCGGGTGATACTGCATGGCCTGACCGATAATATTCGCCACCTTATTGAAACGGCCGTCATCCATTTCCTTCATCGCGTGAAGGATACGGCGCTGTACCGGTTTCAATCCGTCTTCCACAGCGGGTACGGCCCTTTCAAGAATTACATACGAGGCATAATCCAGGAACCAGGATTTATATTGCCCATGCAATCCGCTGTCGTTGTTCTGTACGTCTGTTATTTTGTTCTTTGCTGCACTCATATTACTCTCCTGTCTGTTGTACTGCTTCGGTTGTTACTTCATTGGTTTGTTGTTTTGCACCGGCCAGCTTCACATCAAAATCCTTCCAGCTTTTGCCGGGATCACCGGTAACCTCGATCTTACCATCTGTGATGAGCTGTTTCATCCGCCACATTATGAAGATGTCCCCGGTCTTTATCTTCATCCGGTTCAGCGTGTTGCTCAATACACGGGTGGCTTTCTGCCACTCTCCCGTGATATTTTTCAGGATCTCCGGATCATAAAAATTTTCTTCTTTACCCGCAATCTTCTTGCCCCCTTCCAGGATCCGTACCAGTGCATTTTCTTCGGTTAATTTACGCCATTCATCGGGGTCGATTTCAAATTCACTGAGTGTGACCGGACGGGCCAGTTTTTTGGCTTTGGTAAATTCGCGGGGTTGTATCTCACTCAGCCAGGAAGGATAAAAAATATGTCCTTTTTCATTTATGAACGGGAGATTGTTCATATACAGGATCATGATCCGTCCCTGGAATTCTTTCAACTGGGGCATCAGCCAGTAGTAACCGGTCACATCGTGCTGATTCTGTCCCATCCATATCCACAATTCTTCTTCCGGATTGGACGCCAGTTTTTCTTTTAATGCGGCAAGAGTCAGTCGATCATCAAAACTGCCTGCTACTTCTGTGTAGGGAGAACCCTGTGCGAGCTGGCTCCACCAGGCCAGTCTTGCCTGCCAGCCTTCTTCAGTATCGAGTTGTTGCAGTGGTCCAACAGCAAAATCATCTCTGATCAGCAGTACTTCTCCTGCAAGTGTTTCATCCAGCGTCATTACTTCCTGCATCAGGGCCACTTCACTTTCATTAAAAACGATGTGCGTCATATTGGGGAGTTGGGAATTAAGCGTTAGGGGTTGGTTGAATACTATAATAAACACAGGTCGTCAGGAAATTCCGGAAAAAAGGGATCGCCCTGATCAGGCCTGATTGTTTTCTTGGTTTCCAGCCGAATTTCCATTCATAGATCGGGTTGAGCAGATAATGCCGGCTGTCGAGGAACTGATATCCCTGCTCTCTGCAGATCCGTTCAAACCGTTCTATACTGATCCCGGTCTCCCGGATCTCCATCATTTCTTCCACATTCTCTTTCCGGTTCTTCAGGATCGCTTTGTACAAAAATCCCGGCAATAAATGGATATAAGGTAACCGCGATATTTTTGAACGGCAGATCTGCTGATGTCCGCCAAAAGGCATATACCAGGGCGGGAAACCAAAGAAAATGATCCCACCTGGATTCAGGAATTTCTTCATCCAGCCGATCAATTTGGGCTGGTCATGGATATGCTCAATTACATCCTTGAGCAGAATGATATCAAAGAGTCCGTTGAAATCTGTTGCGGTATCTACCTTATAAATATCCTTTACCACGAATTGTAAACGGCCGGCAGCAATATCTTCTGGCAGGTACTCCCTCGCATTTTCCACCCGGGGCGCATCCAGTTCCACACCTACCCCTATACAACCCCTGTTGATAAATGCTTTCAGCACCCCGCCTTCCCCGCAGCCGATCTCGAGGATCCGCATTCCGGGCCTGAGAGGAAATTTTTCTTCAATAAAGGGAATGACATACTTCTCCGCATTCATTACCTGAATGTCAAAATAGCGTTTTCTATCGGCATGAAATTCAAACATAATCAGGCAGGTTCTTCCACTTTATCTGATTCGATCCGGAGGTTACTGATAATAAATTCCTGGCGGTCGGGCGTATTCTTGCCCATATAATACTCAAGCAGGTGCTGGATATGGTCACCTTCTTCCACACGCATCAGCTGCTTCCGCATGTCCTGGGCAATGAACTGGGCAAACTCATCGGGACTGATCTCACCGAGTCCTTTGAAACGGGTCACTTCCGGTTTGGCACCCAGCTTTCTCATTGCGGCCTGCTTCTCCTGTTCGTCATAACAGTAGATGGTCTCCTGTTTATTACGAACCCTGAACAAGGGGGTCTCCAATACATACACTTTTTCGTGTTTCACCAGATCAGGGAAGAACTGGAGGAAGAAGGTCATCAGAAGCAAACGGATATGCATACCGTCCACATCCGCATCGGTAGCGATCACCACGTTATTGAAACGGAGTCCTTCCAGCCCTTCTTCAATATTCAGTGCGTGTTGGAGCAGGTTGAATTCTTCGTTTTCGTACACTACTTTTTTAGTCAGCCCAAAACAGTTCAGCGGTTTACCCCGGAGACTGAATACGGCCTGGGTCTCCACATTGCGGGCCTTGGTGATCGATCCGCTGGCACTGTCCCCTTCTGTGATGAAAATGGTTGTTTCTTTTTGTTTGGCTACGAACTCCTCTTTGTTCTTCGCCGGTGCATCATCATCCAGGTGATAACGGCAATCCCGCAGTTTACGGTTATGCAGATTGGCTTTTTTGGCCCGTTCGTTGGCCAGTTTTTTGATCCCGGCCAGTTCCTTCCGTTCCCGTTCACTCTGCTCGATCCGCTTTTTCAGCGCTTCTGCTATAGCCGTGTTCTTGTGGAGGAAATTATCCAGCTCACGTGAGAGGAAATCGCCCACAAACTGCTTCATACTCGGGCCGTCGATATCCACATTTACCGATCCGAGTTTGGTCTTGGTCTGTGATTCAAAAACCGGCTCCACGACCCTTACAGAAACGGCGGCCACGATTCCGGTACGGATATCGGAAGCATCATAGTCCTTTTTGAAGAAATCACGGATGGTTTTTACATAGGCTTCGCGGAAGGCCTGCTGATGGGTCCCCCCCTGCGTGGTATGCTGGCCATTTACGAAACTGTAAATATCCTCCCCATAATCGTTGTTATGAGTAATGGCCACTTCAATATCCTCGCCGGCGATATGGATGATCGGGTAACGGATCTCATCCTCGTTGGTCTTTCGCTGCAAAAGGTCCAGCAGCCCGTTCTTACTCAGGAACGTTTTTCCGTTAAAATGGATCTTCAAACCGGCGTTCAGGAAACAATAGTTCCAGATCTGGTTCTCCAGGAATTCCGGGAGAAATTTATAGTTCTTAAAAACGGTTTCGTCCGGAATGAACGTAACCATGGTGCCGTTTTGTTCTGTGGTCTTTGCTTCCTTATGTTCTTTGATCAGCACGCCTCTTTCAAACTCTGCGGTTTTTTCCTTACCATCACGGATGGCCGTGACTTTAAAATAATGACTGAGGGCATTCACGGCCTTTGTACCCACCCCGTTCAAACCGACGGATTTCTGGAAGGCCTTGCTGTCGTATTTGGCACCGGTGTTGATCTTACTCACCACATCCACTACTTTACCCAGCGGGATACCCCGTCCATAGTCGCGTACGGTAACGGTCTTTCCCTCGATCACCAGTTCAACGGATTTACCATAGCCCATGGTATATTCATCAATACAGTTATCCATGACCTCTTTCACCAGTACATAGATACCGTCATCCGGGGATGCCCCATCGCCCAGTTTACCAATATACATCCCGGGACGGAGCCGGATATGTTCTTTCCAGTCAAGTGATTTGATACTGTCTTCCGTATAGTCAAACAGGTTCGTTGTGTCTTTGTCCTTTGCCATGGTCACGGTACGTTCTGAATGTAGAATTTGTCTTTCTGTTGGTTATCGGATGACCTGCCATTTCCGGCATGGTCATTCGGGCAAATATACCAAAACCGGCCTGCCGGAACAGATTTAGAGTTATTCACAGATGGGGATAAGAAATACCCGAAATTCCGGGAAGATCCGGGGTGATTGTAAAGGCGAATAATTGCTAAATTCATGCTCAAACCTTTTACTAATTATTGTAAGCATGGCAGCAACAACCTACTCATCCGTACAACCGCAGAACCGAATGGAGTGGAGAAAATGGCTGGAAAAAGAGCACCTGCGTTCACCGGGGATCTGGCTTGTTTATTACAAAAAACAGACCGGATTACAGGGAATTACGTATGATGAAGCGGTGGAGGAAGCCCTCTGTTTTGGCTGGATCGATAGTCTGCCGGGCAAATTAGATGAACAACGATCAACATTAAAATTCACCCCCCGGAAACCCAAAAGTGTATGGAGTGCCCTGAATAAAAAAAGGGTCGCGCAACTTATCAGTCAGGGAGCTATGCGGCCAGCGGGATTGAAGGCCATTGAAATTGCCAAAGAAAACGGAAGCTGGGATGCACTGACCGCCTCTGATGAAGCAGCCGCCAATAAACAGCTGCCCCCGGATCTCGAAAAATTATTTGCCCGCAATAAAAAGGCAGGGGAAAATTTCAACGCCTTCAGCGAAAGTGTACGAAAACAATTTCTGTCCTGGATATTCAGTGCCAAAAGAGCTGAAACAAGGGCTAACCGGCTCAAACAAACCGTAAGGATGTCGGCAGCAAATGTCAAACCGGGGATCAAGGGTTTTACATTACCTGATTAAGAACTGTTGATAAAGTTTATATTTCACCATTATTTAGCTTGCTAATGCTATATTTTAATTAAAACTCACAAGTAGTTCATATTAAATAAGATACAACATTTTATAAATCATAATTTTTAAACTTCAACTGAAAAACAACCCTGAACATTCCGGTTTTTTGTAAATTTGCTATTCAGCTACCCCCCATAATTCTTCACTGACTTTTTGTAAATCTGAACTGAGCTGCTGGTTTATTTTACCGGTTTTGTATTAAACGAATTTAAATAAAGGAATAATGTATACGTATGAGTTACTGGAAACCGGGTGCTACTACCTGGTGAAGGAGAAAGAAGATTCCCCCGTGATCCTGATCCGTGTGGCAGTAACCACGGATCATTGTCTGTTCATACAGCGCTATGACGAACCAATGGAAACCTGCTGGAAAATGAAAAAGGACCCCTTGTTTGATATTATTGAATGCCTCAGCGATGCCGCGGTAAAATCCTGGGAAGTGTATTACCGGAGCAGCCAGGACGCATTTTTCGGGGGCGAAGATGAAGAGTGATCCGCTGGTGTAATTCTCCCGGGCTGCTGATTGAAATAAGCTATTTTAGCTCTACAATCAACAAGTATGCAACGCCCTTCATTCTCACGTCATCTCTTTTTAGCAGTACTGGTACTGGTCGCTGTAAACCTAAGCGCACAGGATGATTTTCTGCCCAACGATTACCTGGGGAAGGAATTCTATGCCGGACGCAGGGAGGCTTTAAGGGCCGTTATGCCTGATAGTTCAGTAGCGGTGATCTTTGCTTATCCCACCCGTACATTTTCCAATGATGTGGAATACCTGTACCATGCCAACCCGGATATGTACTATTTCAGCGGGTACAAAGAGCCGCACGCCCTGCTGATCATTTTTAAAGAACCTCAGTCGGATTCGGCGGGCCGGATCTTTAAAGAATTATTATTTGTACAAAAAAAGAATCCCCAGGCTGAACAATGGACCGGCCGCCGACTTGGTACGGATGGAGCACGGGAAAAACTGGGGATTCAGGATGTATATAATGGAGCAGACTTCAAAAATTTTCCGATCGATCTGAGTCGCTTTAAAAAAATCCTGTACGACCGCCTGCCGGCTGATATTCCCAACAGCAATGATAAAGCTGACCTGTTTGATCTGGTGGATCAGTTCAGACAGAAGCTGAATCTGACAGATAAAAGCATGCAGTCCAAACCCGATACCCGTCTGTATTTGGAACTGACCGGAAAACTCCGCCGGATCAAAACAGCAGAAGAGCTGAGCCTCCTGCGAAAAGCCGTTGAAATCTCCTGCCAGGCACATAACGAAGTCATGAAGACCATTCATAACGGCATGTCCGAACTGGAGATCCAGGGATTGCAGGAATACGTTCATAAAAAACAGGGGGCTGAAGGGGTGGGCTATGGATCCATCGTTGGTTCAGGTGAAAATGGGTGTGTACTGCATTATATGGAGAATAGCAAGACAAAGATCGCAGGTGCACTTCTGCTGATGGATGTGGG
>CALRQQ020000219.1:0-6273 GCA_943370345.1 Chitinophaga pinensis | reverse complement strand
TGATTTGAAGCAAATATCCGGGAATTCATTTAATCCGGCTTGCATGGTTATCTTTGCCCCGGATGAAAAAGACACTGAAAAACATACGGCACCTCTCCCTTGCGGAAATTGAAACCTTTTTTGCTGAACTGGGAGAAAAAAAATTCAGGGCCAAACAGGTCTATGAATGGCTCTGGCAGAAAGGGGCACTGAGTTTTGCCGATATGACCAACCTGAGTAAGGATATGCGCCAATTGCTCGGTGAACAGTTCACGTTGCCTGCCCTCACCATAGATGCCACCCAGTATTCGGCGGATGGCACCATTAAATCCCGGTTCAAGACCTGGGATGGCCACCTGGTGGAAGGGGTGCTGATCCCGACCACGGCCCGTTATACGGCCTGTGTCTCTTCCCAGATCGGCTGTTCACTGAGTTGTAAATTCTGTGCCACCGGGTATATCGACCGGAAGCGGAATCTGGAGTTTGACGAGATCTATGATGAAGTAGTGCTGATCAATCAGCAAAGCGAACGGGTACATGGAAAAAAACTGAGCAATATTGTTTTCATGGGCATGGGCGAACCCCTGCTTAATTACAAGAATGTGATCCGATCCATTGAGCGGATCACCTCTCCTGACGGAATGGCCATGAGTCCGCGCCGGATCACGGTTTCCACAGCGGGTGTGGCCAAGGGGATCCGTCAACTCGGGGACGATAAAGTAAAGTTCAAGCTGGCTTTATCCCTGCATGCGGCCAATGATCAGAAAAGACATGAGATCATGCCGATCAATGACACCAACAATATCAAGACCCTGATTGACGCACTGAATTATTTCTACAAACAAACCGGCAACGAGATCACGTTTGAATATATTCTCTTTAAAGACTTCAATGACTCTTTAAAGGATGCGGATGAACTGATCAAGATCTACCGCCAGGTACCTGCCGACCTGATCAATATCATCGAATACAATCCCATCGAATTCGCCAAATACGAAAAGCCCGAGGAAGCCAAGGTACAGGCCTTTATGCAGTACCTGGAGAAGCACCGGGTGAATGTCCGGTTAAGGAAAAGCCGCGGAAAGGATATTGATGCGGCCTGCGGGCAGTTAGCCAATAAGGAAGTTAAATAAGGGGACAGGTGGGCAAGGTGACCCTTTGAGAAAGCTCATTGTCAGCTTATCAATAGCCACGCAATAGAAGATAATTACGAAAAATTTCATAGACGGATTAAACCCGGAGCTTCCCTGCCGGTCTCTACCCTATTCACATTAATTAACCTTGACCGGCGAAGGTTATCCATTCAGGCCCTCGTCTCAAAAGAAAAAGTAAATCATGAAAAAGTTAATGCTCCCCTTACTTACACTGGCATTTGCCCTCAGTGCCAATGCCCAGGAAATCCCTGAACGTAAAGGTGATCATCCACCGATGATGCATCACAAACAGAAAGGCGGTCCGGATCATCGTAAAGCCATGAAAGAACTGAATCTGACCGAAGCCCAGAAGGAACAGCTCAAAACGGAAAAAGAAGCGTTCCATAAAAAGATGGAAGCGCACAAGAAGAATGAGAATATCACGGTGAAGGAATGGAAGGCCAAAAGAGAAACCCTGGTGAAAGAACATAAGGCCAATGTGGAGAAAGTATTCACGCCTGAGCAAAAAGCAAAACTTGAAAACCTGAAAAAAGAAGGACAGGTAAAACACGAAGGCATGATGAAGGAAAGATCGGAAAAAATGAAGGCTCATCTCGGACTGACCGATGATCAATCGGCCAAACTGGAAAAGAGCCGCAAGGAAATGGGTGACAAGATGAAAGCGATCCGTGAAAATAAAGCGCTCACGGAAGAACAGAAACGCGAGCAGATGCGTGAACTGGGTAAAAAACAAAAAGAGTATATGAAGACCATACTCACGGAAGAACAGCTCAAAAAAATGAAACAAGGAAGAAAACAAGGACCTGGTCCCGGTGCAGGCGATGGTCCGGGTAAAGGGCCTAAAGGACCAAAAGGTCATAAACCGCCGCCCCCTCCTCCTGCAGAAAAAGAAACCCTTTGATGATTCTATGATATCGTGTAACGGCCCCGGATCGGGGCCGTTTTTTTTGCCTGGGGCAAATGGGGTGGCCACCCCCCCTTACCGCAGGCAAGTTTCGGCCATCCGGCCGGAATTCAGTACCTTCGCATTTCACTACTGTTGTAAAACAGCAAACTACTTACCATGAAGCAACCCGGAAATAATTTCGGCAAATTCGCGAAGAAGAAGAGCAACGCCGCGATCAAAGAGCAATTCAAACAGGAAAAGCGTAAAGAAAAAAAGGAAAGAGAAGCATTCTTCGATCAGAAGAAAGCCGAATCCCGTCAACGACTGACCCCCAACGCGAATCAACAGATCATAAAAAAAGGACAGGCCGCTGCACCCGCTACGCATCAGCGAAAAGAAAGCACGGACCAGATGCCCCTCAACAAATACATTGCCCATTCAGGTGTGGCTGCCCGCCGGGAAGCCGCCGAACTCGTGAAACAGGGACTGGTAAAAGTGAACGGGGAAACGGTGAATGAACCCGGATATAAGGTATCGGCCAAGGATGAAGTAAGGGTGAACGGCAAAAAAATATTCCTGGCCAAAAACCTGGTCTATATCCTGCTCAATAAACCCAAGGATTTCATCACCACCACCGACGATCCGCAGGGACGGAAAACAGTGCTGGATATTATTGCCAGAGCAACCACTGAAAGAGTATACCCGGTGGGCCGGCTGGACCGCAATACCTCCGGTGTGCTCATCCTCACCAATGACGGGGAGCTGGCACAGAAACTCACCCATCCCAGCAATGAGGTAAAAAAAGTATATCACGTTACGCTGAATAAACCCCTGGAGAAAAAAGATTTTGAGCAGATCCTGAATGGGGTGACCCTTGAGGATGGTCCGGCCCAGGTGGATGTACTGGCCTACGCGGACATGAAAGACAAGACCCAGGTCGGTGTGGAGATCCACAGCGGACGCAACCGCATTGTGCGCCGCATTTTTGAAAAGATGGGCTATGATGTACGTAACCTGGACCGCGTGGTATTTGCCGGACTTACCAAGAAGAATGTAGACCGCGGAAAATGGCGTTTCCTGACCGAAAAGGAAGTACGTGATCTCAAACATTTTGGCAAAGGAAAATAACCAGCCACTTCGAAAACACCGACATGAATTTCAAGGACTCCATTATAGCAGAAACGGAGCACTGGGTGGCGATCAACAAGCCCTCCGGACTCCTGTCAATCCCCGACCGCGAAGGAAAAGAAGTATCACTCAAAGTGATGCTGAAAGAAAAATACGGGGAGATCTTCACTGTTCACCGGATCGACCGTGACACGAGTGGCCTGATCATTTTTGCAAAAGACGAAGCTGCCCATAAACACCTGTCAAAACAATTCGAGGAACGACATACCAAAAAGATCTACCAGGGATTAGTAGTGGGTTCGCCTGCGCTTCCCTCCGGCAGTATCGATGCACCGATCATGGAACATCCTGCGCAGAATGGCACCATGATCGTACACAGGAAAGGGAAAGAAGCGCTGACCGATTACGAGGTACTCACCGATTTTGGCATTTTCTCCCTGGTACAGTTCCGCATTCATACCGGCCGTACCCACCAGATACGGGTTCACATGAAGGACCTCGGCTATCCGATCGTTTGTGATCCGTTGTATGGCGATGGCAAACCGCTGTTACTTTCTTCCGTAAAATCAAAGTTCAAATTATCGAAGAATGAACTGGAGGAAAGACCACTCATGGGCCGGTTGGCCCTGCACGCCTTTCAGCTGAGTTTTACCGATCTGAATGGCTCCACGGTGGAACTTGAAGCCCCGTTGCATAAAGACATGCGGGCCACCTTACAGCAGCTCGCGAAAAGAAAGAAAAAATGATCAGGCCTTATCCAATGCCTGCAACAGATCATCCAGGATATCTTCCGCATCTTCCAGTCCTACCGATATCCGGATCAGTCCGGGTGTAATACCCACCGCCTGCCGTTCAGCATCAGTCAGTTTGGAGTGGGTGGTCGAAGCCGGGTGCGAAGCGATCGTACGGCTGTCACCCAGATTATTGGTGAGGGAGATCATCTCCAGTGCATTCAGGAATTTGCGGCCACTTTCAATACCTCCTTTCAACTCGAAAGTCACTATTCCCCCGCCATTGCTCATTTGTTTCTTGGCGATCGCATATTGCGGATGCGATGGCAGGAACGGATATTTAACCGAACTGATCTTCGCATGACCCTGCAGTTTAGTAGCGAGTGATAAGGCAGACGCCGCATGCCGGTCCATCCGGATAAATAAAGTCTCCAGGCTCTTACTGAGCACCCAGGCATTGAAAGGACTCAGCGAAGGACCGGTGTTGCGGATAAAAAGATAGAGCTGGTGTACCAGTTCTCTTTTTCCGACGATCACCCCGCCTAACACCCGGCCTTGACCGTCGATGAACTTCGTAGCAGAATGTATGACCAGGTCAGCGCCCAACGCGATAGGTTGTTGTACCGCCGGTGTGGCAAAACAATTATCAACGACAAATAGAATATTATGTTGCTTGCAGATCGCGGCAACAAATTCAATATCGATGATATCTAACCCGGGATTACTGGGTGTTTCGAGGTAGAGCATTCTGGTCGTTGGCTTAACCAATGCTTCAATGGTCTCCGGTTTATTCATATCGAAATAGGAATACTCCACGCCCCATTTCGGTAAGTATTTTGTCAGAATGGTATGGGTGGAGCCAAAAACGGCAGAAGCCGAAATGATATGATCGCCTTTGCCCAGGAAAGTCATGAATGTTGAGAAGATAGCTGCCATGCCGGTGCCGGTGGCCACGCCATGTTCAGCCCCTTCGAGGGAGATCATCTTATTCACGAACTCATCAACCCCAGGGTTGGCGAAACGGGAATAGATATTCACTTCCGGTGTTTCAGTAGAAAAAGCGGCAGCCATATCTTCGGCTGAATCATAAGTAAAACTGCTGGTCAGGAATACCGGGGAGGAATGTTCTTTCTGAGAGGTTTTGGTTGTCTGTATACGTACAGCACGGGTTGCCGGTTTATGTTGCTTAGCCATCTTGAAATATTGCGTTAATAATGCTGTAAAGATACAATCGGATAACTGAACCGCTTTAAAACAGCAGGATTTATAGGACAGAATTGACTAAACAATTGTTTGTATTGATAAAATGTTACGACACCTGGCCCTTTACCTTATTCTCCTCTTGAAACCGCATATAATTCATACCAGTCCTGACGATCCAGGCTGATATTGAATCCGGCCACAATATTTCGGATACGTCCTTCATTGGTGGTACCGATCAGCGGCAGGGCACCAAGCCGGAAAAGCCACGCGATCGCTACTGATTCGAAATGGGTATTGTATTTTTCCGCCAGTTCTTCCAGTTTGGCCCTGACGCGTAACGGGGTCCTTTCAATACTTGTGGCGATCTCCCCCTCGGCCAGGGGGGAAGTGGCCAGCGGACGCATGTATTTCTGTTTGATATAATCCACCTGGCCATTGTCAAATGCAGATGTATTGAGCAGGTTCAGTTCAATATGATTGGTCACGATCGGAATACGCAGGTATGAACTGAGGAGTTGGTGCTGAAAAACAGAGAAGTTCACTACGCCCACATTTCTGATCTTACCGGCATCTTTCAGTTTACCAAGCGTGATCGCCGTTTCTTCCAGATTAGAAAGCGGATCCAACTGATTCAGTAGAAATACATCCACGTAATCTGTGCGCAGTTTCCGCAGTGAGTTTTCAAGACTGTTGATGATGTGCTGACGGGATGTATCGTAATGTTTGACCCGATAATCCGGGCGGGAAGGATGAGGGATATTGATTCCGCATTTGGTGAACAAGACGATATCCTCGCGTCTGATCTTATTTTGTTTAAACACATTACCGAAGAGTTCCTCACAAGCATACCCGCCATAGGTATCCCCATGATCAAAGGTATTGACCCCTTGCTCCAGGCAAAGCTGTACGATCTTTTCCATCCGGGCCTCATTCACATCTGTTCCGGCCCAGCGGTAAAAGCCATAAATAGCGGGGGACACTTTAGGTCCTGAATCACTCAGATAAATTTTTTCCACGTAGTATATTTTTTAAGTAGTTCCCGGCCTTTCGTTCCCTGCGGAAGGATACAGAGTGGCTCAGGCATTTTTTATGTCTACAAATTTAGTAGACTATAAATTGCCTGCCAAACTTTTTTCCTTCTAGTGTTTTGAGAAAAAAACACTTATTTTTTAAGATCTAAACCGGTTGAATC
>CALRQQ020000218.1:0-6283 GCA_943370345.1 Chitinophaga pinensis | reverse complement strand
ACTGGTGGCCGAAGGTGCTAACATGCCAACTACCCCGGATGCCATTGAAGTATTACATGAGCATGGGATCATGTATGCACCGGGTAAAGCCGCAAATGCCGGTGGTGTGGCCACATCCGGACTGGAAATGTCACAGAACTCCATCCGTCTTTCCTGGACCCGCGAGGAAGTAGAGAATAAACTCCGGGGTATTATGCGCAGCATTCATGAACAATGTATGATGCATGGTAAGCGCGAAGACGGAACCATTGACTATGTAAGAGGTGCGAATATTGCCGGGTTTGTACGGGTGGCGGATGCCATGCTGGCGGAAGGGCATGTGTAGGGGAGGTGGAGAGTGGTGAGTGGAGAGTGGAGAGTGGAGAGTGGAGAGTGGAAAGTGGAAAGTGGAGAGTGGAAAGTGGAAGTAGATAAGTTTAATGGTGAGGGTTGTATTACGTAAAGTAGTACAACCCTTTTTAGTTTTTATCCAGGAGGAATTCGTTGCAGTAAATGCGGAAGAGCAGGATGATGTAATTCACCAGCAAGGGGCCGAAGATCAGCCCGATAAAGCCAAAGAGGCCAAGTCCGACGATAACACCGAGTACGGTGACTACGGGGTGTACTTGTCCCAGTTTTTTGAGCAGTGTGATCCGCGCCAGGTAGTCCACATTGCCGGTAACGATGATACTGTAGAGCAGCAGGCCGGTGGCATTCCAGTTATCGCCATTGGCATACATAAAGATCACCAGTGGCACCCATACGATCATGGTACCTACTACGGGAAAGAATGCCAGCATGCCGGTCAGAAAGCCCCAGAGTACGATCTCATTTAATCCAAAAAGAAAATACCCTACAGTGGCAGTGACTCCCTGAATGATACAGATCAGCGGAATACCCAAGGCACTGGCTTTGACCAGCCGCTTCGTCTCGGAAGCCAGCAATTCAATATTGTTATGCTTCAGGGGCAGGATATGTCCCAGGTAAGATTCTATCTCCGTTCCATGCACCAGCATATAGTATAGCAGGAACAGCAGGATGGCCAGGTTGGTGATCAGATTGGCAGTATCATTGACCAGGGAAGGGATGAAACCAGAGATCCGCTCCTGCAGGCTGATCAATGTATCAGCAGAGATCAGGCTGAGACCTGCTTTTTCCTGTGCCTGGGTGATGGCTTCTTTGAGTTGATTCAGGGAGTTGACCGGATCGTTCAGATAAGGGTGTACCTGTTTTTCAACCAGGAGAAAAGTGAACCAGATCAATAAGGCCAGCAGGAGAAAATATACCAGCAGATACAGCAGGGCTGTCCGGCCTTTATTCCATTTACGATGATATACCAGCTGGAAGTAACTGTTGCGGCTGATGATATAGAGGGTCAGGGCTCCCAGGAGTCCCGGAAAGAACACATACAATTCCCGTACTGAGAGAAAGACCATCAGTAGCAGCAGCATGAGTATCATTACCTGCTTGATCTGGTTGTTAAAACTGCCGGGTTGGTACATGATTGCCTGAACAGTTTGTTCTATTCATCAGAAAGGTAAGCCCTTTTATTTTACCTGATTATGATATTGGTTAGCTGATCGGGTCACAAAACTCAGTTCGTGATTTGCCTGCGGCAAACAAAAAGGCGGCTTCATCACGAAGCCGCCTTTACTATAAGGTGGAATGAAATTAACTCAGGTGTTTGCCGAGGAATTTCGCGATTTCAAACATAGAAACCTGTGCTTTGTTACCGAAAACAACTTTCAGTTTAGCATCAGTGTTTACATTACGCTTGTTTTTAGCGTCCTGCAGTTTGTTGGCTTTGATGTAAGCCCAGATTTTTTTAACGGCTTCTGTACGGGGCAGTGCTTTTGCTCCAACCACAGCAGCTAAAGCAGCAGAGGGAGTCAGTGCTTTCATGAAAGCAGCATTGGGTTTACGTGCAGATTTTTTCTTAGCGGGTTTTGCAGCTTTTTTAGCGGCGGGTTTTTTAGCAGCAGGCTTCTTAGCAGCGGCTTTCTTTACGGGTTTTTTAGCAGCGGCTTTCTTTGCTGCTTTTTTCTTTGTTGCCATGTTTTTTAGATTTTGAATGTTAATGGGTATGCTGTATACCGGAATCAAATATAGATGATTTCTTCACTATTGCACACAATGAGAAAAAAATCCAACCTTTTTTTTCTCATTGTTTTTCCACAGGTAAATCCCATTTTTCCCAATGAAAAGGGACGTTTCACCCAATGGAGTTGTTAAATTGCGGTACGAAATCTCCCTGTTGTACATCAATATACATACACATTTCCCCCCCGTAAACGGCGTATGGGCACTGCAAAATCTGAATACCCCGGTTTCGCCGGAACCCTTGCCTGGACTGTATTCTATGGGAATACACCCCTGGTATGCGGACCCGCTTCATTGGGAAGAACAGCTGCTTTCCCTGCAGGAGTGCAGTGTGCATCCCCGGGTGCTGGCTATTGGGGAATGCGGACTGGATAAAGTATGCACCACCCCTTTTCCCCTGCAGAAACAGGTATTCCTTGCCCAGGTGGAATGGGCGAATACCATAGGAAAACCCTTAGTCATTCACTGTGTACGGGCCTGGGCGGAGATATTGATGCTCCTGGAAAATACAGGTAACCAGGTGCCGGTACTCTTTCACGGTTTCAATAAAAATGCACAACTGGCCAGGGAGATCTCCGGGAAGGGGTATTATATTTCATTGGGAAAAGCCTTGCATCGACCCGGTATTCAGGAAGCTGCCCGGGTCATTCCCCCGGAACGTTTATTCCTTGAAACAGATGATGCGGTTATTTCCATTGGGGAAATTTATAACATGGCTGCCCGGGCTTTATCAATTGAACACAATTCCCTTGTTTTGCAGATTCAAAAAAATGCGGAAGCCGTATTCGGCAACCCGGTTCTATTATGACAACTGATTTTTCCTGGTTATCCCGGACCAAACTACTTATCGGGGAAGAAGCCTTGCAACGGCTGGCAGCATCACATGTAATGGTGGTGGGTTTGGGTGGTGTGGGTTCCTATGCGGCCGAGTTCATTGCCCGCAGTGGTGTTGGTAAAATGACGATCATTGACGGGGATGTGGTGGATCCCACCAACCGGAACCGGCAATTACCGGCACTGGCCACCAATCATGGTGAATCCAAAGCCCTGATCATGGCAGAGCGGCTTCAAGCCATCAATCCTGAACTGGAACTGAATGTGATCCGCGAATTCATCAATCCCGCCATGGTGGAACAGCAATTATTGCAACGGCCTTCCTATATCGTGGATGCTATCGACAGCATCACTCCTAAGATCACTTTTATCAGTCAGGCCTACGAAAGCGGTTTACCTGTAGTCAGCAGCATGGGTGCCGGGGCCAAACTCGATCCTACCCGGCTGCAGGTGGTGGATATATCAGCAACCTATAACTGCCCTTTTGCCCAGCAGGTGCGCAAACAACTCAAACGTCATTACGGGATCCGCAAAGGGATCAAGGTCGTTTTTTCCCCGGAAGATCCGATCAAGGAAAGCCTGATGCTGACGGATGGAAAGAATTATAAGAAGTCAGCCTATGGTACGATCTCCTATTTACCCGCTGTATTCGGAGCCGTGGCTGCTTCGGTGGTGATCCGCGACCTGATGCATCCGCCGGCGAAAAAAAAGAAATGATCAATCCTTTCTTCTCCTGTTGAAAAGATAAACCAGCAGGGTGAGCAGCAATAACCCGCCTGAACCGTAGATAAGATAACTGAAAGGCATCGGTATGTTTGTTTAAAGCTAGTTCATTTTAAAGAAAGAGACCCGCCTGTCCCTGTTTGGTGGTGGACGTTATTATGACCAGATTCATTCCATTGTATGAGTGAACTCACAGGGGGGTCACAGGTACACTCAGTACATTCAATGTGCAAATACGGTCATTCCCGGTATGCCAGGCTTCCAGTATGAAAAAAGAAATCGGCGAAAATGTATATATCCCGGTGGGGTCAGTTACCCTCGAAGGAAGGCTGGAAGTACCACAGCATGCAGACCGTATCATCATCTTCTCGCATGGAAGTGGCAGCAGCCGCTTCAGCCCCCGGAATAAATACGTGGCAGAGTTGCTCAATGAAGCAGGTATGGCCACTTTATTGGTAGACCTGCTGACCACCCGCGAAAGTATTGCTAACGCTGCCCGCTTCGACATCAGTCTGCTTACACAACGACTGGCCGGTGTTACACACTGGATACAGGCTCAGCCGGTATTCCGCAATTTTCATATTGGTTTCTTTGGTGCCAGTACCGGGGCGGCTTCCGCATTGGCCGCTGCTTCACTAATGCCCGGCCTGGTGAAAGCTGTTGTATCCCGCGGGGGCAGACCTGATCTTGCGTTGCCTTACCTGCCATTGGTCAACATACCTGTCTTGCTGATCACCGGTTCGCTCGATGATGAAGTAACCGGACTCAATCAGCAGGCACTTGACCGGCTGACATGTAAAAAGGAACTCGTGGTGATCGAAGGGGCCACGCATTTATTTGAAGAACCCGGCAAACTGCAGGAAGTTGCGGAAATAGCGGCTGAATGGTTCCGCAAATACATGACATAAGTATGAAGTACGAAGTTAGAAGTACGAAGTACGAAGTACGAAAGGCATCCCGTAAAAGGTGTGGCTGAACGATGCTTCAGAAACAATCTTCTTGTGAGATGTATAGACCTGCTGTCTTATAAACATGGCCAGACATAAGCGAGCATATTACCTGATCAACGCCATCACACTTTACCGGATCGTGACCATTCCGGTGCTGGGTTGGTTATTGTATACCCGGCAGGATCAATTATTCAACTGGGGAGTAGCGATCAGTTTCTTTACCGATCTCATTGATGGTTTTCTTGCCAGGCGATTCAGGGTAACGAGCATTGCCGGTACAAAACTCGATTCGATCGGGGATGACCTCACCGTGGCGATGGCCCTGACGGGACTGATCGTCCGTCACCCGGAATTTATCCGTACGCATTGGTTGATTTTGTGTGCGCTTACCCTGGTATTCCTGATACAGCTGGGCTACGCGTTGTACCGTTATGGACGTATGTCTAATTTTCATACCTGGCTGGCCAAGACAGCGGCATTGCTGCAAGGTTGTTTCCTGATCCTTACGTTCTTTACCGGCAGACCTTCCACGGATTTTTTTTATATCGCCACTAGTATCACATTGCTGGAATTACTGGAAGAGATCCTATTGGTGCATTACCTGCCTGCCTGGAAAGCCAACGTACATAGTATCTTCCATGCAGTACGCGAACAAAAAAAGAACGGGCTGCGTGGGCAGCCCGTCCGGTAAAAGCCAGGTTTACTGGATCACGATCTCCTTTTTCAGGGATTGTTTTTCTGCAAGGAGGGGAAGACTGACCTGTAATACGCCATCGGCATACTTTGCCGTGATCGCATTTTTGTCAATGCTTTCATCCAGGGTAAAACTCCTCTTGAATCCTCCACGGCTGTATTCCCGCAGCACCCACTCCGGCCGGGGAAATCCCTCCGGGGGTGTGTACGAAACACTGAGCTCATTGCCATTCACATCCAGTTGAAAATGTTCACGGATGCGACCGGGAGCAAATACCAGCATTTCAAAACTTGTGGCTGTCTTGTAAATGTTGACAGCCGCCCGTTGCATGGATCGGATAAACGCGGGCCTGTTTCCGTACGATTGGCCTTTTGCGGCCTCCTGCGCTGCAGCCTGACGCTGGCGCATACATGACTGATTGTAGTACATGTTTTCTGATTTTAGTGATTAAAAAATGAATACGGTAAAGGATGCACGAAATCTGTGCCGTGCCGGAAGACGGCAAATCTGGCAGGGGAATTCTGTGTTTCACTGACAAAAAAAGGGGAGTGCTTCATTTTTCCCGCCCTTTTGACTTTTCCCTGACAATTGTCCCTGCTGATATTAATTTGGTAATGGAATGAGGATAGTCATCCATTAAACGCCTGTAAATGTCAACCTTGCATTCCGGTTGTTTCCATTTTCCACTAAAGCCCAACCGGGCGCTGTTATATGAAAAGGTCTTCTATCTTTTTAAATTCAGGTAACTTACCTATAAATCCCCTGTATCATGTCAGACACAACTAAAACCTTTAAGGTGAAGGCAAATGATTTTGTCTTCTTCTTTGACCAGGCAGCTATCGATGCCGCTGACTTCTTTAAAAAATCCTCCGACGAATTCAACCTGATCATGGAGCACCGCTCTGTGAATGCCCGCTTGCTGGAGGCAGATATGAATGGCAAGAAGATCAAACTTGAAGTGGATGGCGCATCCTTCGAAATGGAAATTAAGGATCCCCTGGAT
>CALRQQ020000217.1:0-6286 GCA_943370345.1 Chitinophaga pinensis | reverse complement strand
TGTGTAAATAACTTTAACCTGTTGAGTTATCAGCTCAGTACACCCACGGATCCGCAAAAGACGGCCACCAATAACCTGGGCTGGGGAATCGAAACGATCTACCCGTTCCGGAATAAACTCTTTATAGGCTCCAGTACCGGTATGTTCATTTATGATATCACCAACCCGGGTGTACCCGTTCGGGAAGGCCAGTTTTCGCATGCACGTGCCTGTGATCCTGTGATTACAGATGGTAATTATGCCTATGTAACATTGCGCGACGGAACTGCCTGTTCCGGCACCGCCAATCAGCTGGATGTGGTGGATGTGTCCAATATGAGCGCGCCTTTCCTGCTGAAATCCTATACCCTGACCAACCCGCACGGACTGACCAAGTCAGGGAACTACCTGTACATCTGTGATGGCCGGGACGGCCTCAAAATATTTGATGCAACGGCCCCTGCCGGTTTATCCCTGAAAAAACAGATCAGTGGTATGAGCACCTATGATGCCATTGCGTGGAATGATAATCTGCTCGTGGTGTCGGATGAAGGACTGACTCAATATAATATCAGTAACCCGGTAAGTCCTGTATTGCGGAGTACGATCACTGTAAAAAAATAATTTTATGCGTTAGTGTTTCCCGCTGCTTTTTTGTCTGATGATTTTCAATGCCGGCATACAGGCGCAGGATAAACCCCGGTTTTCCACGCAGAATACGGTTGGCTTATTGATCGGGGGTTCCGATAATGCCCCGCAATTGCAAACCGTTAACGGTATTGCTTATCATAACTGGTATGCCGGTATTGGTGCCGGGATCGATTGGTATTATCAACGCAGTATTCCGGTGTTCCTTTCCCTTAACCGGTTCTTTACCACCAGCCCCCGCCGCCAGGTCTTCCTGACCTCAGGGGCGGGCGTGAATTATGCCTGGGGGAAGCCGGATTATATTACCAATGGCTGGGACTATGATACGAAGTTCAGGCCAGGTTTTTACTGGACAGCCGGTCTCGGTTATCAGTTCGCTGTCGGAAAACAAAACGATCATCTCCTGATACAGCTGGGGTACAATAATAAAAGTCATAAACAGGAATCCCTCTATGTAATGCCTTGCCTGATCGCACCCTGCCCGGTGTCGAAGGAGGCCTTTAAGTACAGCTTTAATGCACTTTCATTGAAACTTGGCTGGGGATTCTAATCTGTTTTAAGGAATTTCAGGTTGCGCTGAATGCCCGACCATTTGGTTCGTTTCAGCGGGGAGTCACGAAACCATTTTTTGAATTGTTCCTCACTCATGTCCTGCCATTCTTTGGTTGACAGTTCCAGGATTTGCGGCAATGCGGTAAATCCCGGTTCTGTTGAAGGAGTGGAGAAGCGGTTCCAGGGACAAACATCCTGGCAGGTATCACAGCCAAAGGCCCAGTTGTCGAATTTTCCTTTCATCTCCTCCGGGATCAGGGCCTCTTTGAGTTCGATCGTAAAATACGAGATACACTTACTGCCATCCACTACTTTATCAGGCAGGATGGCATCTGTAGGGCAGGCGTCGATACAACGGGTGCAACTGCCGCAATAATCCTTGGCCAGCGGATCATCATAGTCCAGTTCCAGGTCACAGATCAGGGTGGCAATAAAGAAGAAAGAACCACTTTGTTTATGGATCAGGTTGCCATTCTTGCCGATCCATCCCAATCCGCTTCGCTGGGCCCAGCTTCTTTCCAGCACCGGGGCCGAATCCACAAATCCCCTTCCATGAATCTGACCGGCCTCTTCCCGGATCGTATCCAGGAGGTCATGCAGTTTTTCCCGGATCACTATATGGTAGTCTTTACCCCAGGCGTAAGTTGAGATACGAGGAGCATCCGGGGCAGGCTTTGCAGAAGGGAAATAATTCATCAGGAGTGTGATCACTGAACGCGCTCCCGGCACCAGTTTGGCCGGATCCACCCGCAGGTCAAAATGATTTTCCATATACTGCATCCTGCCATGATGCCCCTGGCGGAGCCATTGCTCCAGCCGGCGTGCATCAGCATCCAGCTGCACCGCTTTTGCAATACCACAATAGGAAAAGCCCAGCCGGCGGGCGTTTTCGCGGATCATTTTCGTATGTAAAGCGGACGTATTCAGGAGTATTAACAGGCTGTTTTAAATTAGTCGGCGACCTGATTATTGTTTAGCCACTTTTTATATAATTTTCTGTAAAATTGGCCTTTATTCGGCTAATTTAACTACAAAACCATCACTATGAGTTCAAAAGGGATCTTTCTGTGCCTGATCGCCTGGTCAGGTACCTTACTTTTATCCGCCCAGGAAAAGCCGCCCGTCAAATTCGGAAATGTCAGTTCAAAAGATTTTGCCAGCACCGTGTATCCTATCGACAGCAATGCGCATGCAGTGGTCATTGCGGATATCGGTTATTCATTCATGGAGGGAAATAATAAGAACAGTATATCGGTCGTGACCAAACACTACCGGAGAGTACATATCCTGAATAAGAATGCATTTGATGCAGCCAGCGAGTCCATATATTTCTACACGAACGGAGATGTGGAAGAGGAACTGGATAAACTGAAAGCCGTGACCTATAATCTGGAGAATGGGAAAGTGATCGAGACCAAACTGGATACGAAGAATGGCGTCTTCAAGGAATCCATCGACAGAAATCACTTTGTTCGAAAATTCACGATGCCAAATATTAAGGAGGGGTCCATTATTGAATATGAGTATACGGTACGGTCGGACTTTTTTACACAGCTGGATCCCTGGTTATTTCAGGGCCCTTACCCGATCTTATGGAGTGAATATAACCTGGAGCTGCCGGAGTTCCTGGGATTTACTTTTTTGTCCCGGGGGTATAAAAAATATGATATTACCGACAAGAAAACCCGGACAACCAGTTTTACAATTACGGATTCCAGGGGTACCGGTGCCTCAGAACGCGGTCAGTTCTCCGCCAATGTGACTGATCACCGTTGGGTGATCAAAAATGTACCGGCCCTGAAAGAAGAGAATTTTACGTCTACATTGCGGAATCATATTACCCGGCTCGAGTTTCAGCTGGCTGAAACCCGTCCGCCTTATGCGTATAAAAATTTTGTACAGTCCTGGTCCAAAGTCACCTCCGATCTGCTGCTTAATGAGTCGTTCGGCGAAAAGATCGCCCGGGATAATGGCTGGCTGGACGACTATACCAATCCGCTGGTGCTGGGGGCCAACACAGACCTGGAGAAAGCCCGCCGCATCTATTATTATGTCAGGGATAATTTCACGTGTACCAATTACAGTGACTTTTATGCGGATCAGTCACTGAAGAATATTGTCAAGACCAAAAAAGGGACTGTTTCCGAGATCAATCTGTTACTCACAGCCATGCTGAAACATGTAAAGATCCTGGCTGATCCGGTCATGCTGAGTACAAGGTCCCATGGGCAGACCTATGAACTCTATCCGCTCAAGACCCAATACAATTATGTGGTGGTGAAAGCCGATATCGGTAATGTGGCTTATTTTATGGATGCCACTGAACCCCGTCTTGGCTTTGGTCACCTGCCGGTACGTTGCTACAATGGTCATGCCCGGGTGGTCAATCAGAACGCCGATCCTGTTTATTTTACACCGGACACATTGATGGAAAGAAGCAGTACCAGTGTATTCATGATCAATGATGAAAAAGGGAATATGGTGGGCAGTTTCAATAAAGTGCCCGGTTATTTCGAGTCATTCAGTATCCGTGAGAAAGTAAATGAGAAAGGGAAAGAGGCACTGGAGACGGAAGTGAAAAAATCATTCACCCAGGAAGTGTCGATTGCTAAGTTCAAACTGGACTCCCTGACCAAACCGGAAGAGTTTGTATGGCTCAATTATGATTTCGATATCCTGGATCAGAAGGAGGAGATCATATATTTCAATCCCCTGTTGTCCGGTGAGGGTTATAAGGAGAATCCGTTCAAATCGGCCCAGCGACTTTACCCGGTGGAAATGCCGTATGGATTCGACCGGTCGTATACATTGCAGATGGAAGTGCCGGAAGGCTATGTGGTGGATGAACTGCCCAAATCGATGGTGGTGAAGATGAATGAGGCCGGGGAAGGGATCTTTGAATACCGTATTTCCCAGTCAGGTACGAGTATTTCTTTCCGTTGCCGCGTGCAGATGACCCGTGCGTATTATGATCCGGATGAATATGAAATGCTGCGGGAATTTTTTAATATGATCGTAGCCAAGGAGTCGGAGCAAATTGTATTTAAAAAGAAAAAATAAGGGATGCGTAAAGGAATTTGCCTGTTCATTTGTTGTTGTCTGACACTCACCCGCCTGATGGCCGGAGATGGCGTGTATGCTGTTTTCAACATTCCTCAGGCCCTGATGAAGAATGCCAATGCTGTGGTACGGCTGCGGGAAGAGCTGACAGAATTAATGAAGGAAGATAAAATGTACAAACGGGAGCATTATGTGATCACCATCCTGAATGAGGAAGGGGACCGGTTCTCCGGAATGTTTGAATACTATGACAAGTTCACCGAAATAAGATCGATCGAAGGGGCGCTCTACGATGCACTGGGTGTGAAGATCAGGAGTCTTAAAAGCAAGGATATAGAAGACGGGAGTGCATCCTCGGGCAGTAACCTGGCGGATGATAACCGCTACAAACGGCATAACTTTTATTACCGGGTATATCCATACACCATCGAGTATACGGTTGAATCCGTGAAGAAGGAGACCATGTTCTTCAATCCCTGGTATCCCGTTTTTACATCCCTGGTCGCCGTGCAGAAAAGTGTTTTTGTGGTGGATGTGCCTGGTAATTATCAGCTCCGTTACAAGCCCTTTAATTATACAACTCAACCGGCGGTACGGGGAGTCGGCAGCCGTAAAGTATATACCTGGAGTATTGAAAATTATGAAGCTGTACAGCGGGAATTTGCTTCACCTTCCTGGAAAATGATCACACCGGTTGTACTCTTTGCGCCATCCGAGTTTGTGATCGAGGATTACCGGGGAACCATGTCCGACTGGAAAGAGTTCGGTAAGTTTCAGCTTTCCCTCAATAAGGATCGTGACCTGTTGCCGGATGAGGTAAAATCCAAAGTAGCTGAACTGACCCGCACGGTTACGAGTACTGAAGAGAAGATCACCCGGCTCTATCAGTTCCTGCAGGCCAATACGCGGTATATAAGTATCCAGCTGGGCATTGGTGGCTGGCGCCCGCTGGAAGCCTCTTTTGTGGCTGGAAAATTATACGGGGATTGTAAAGCCTTGTCAAACTATATGTATGCCCTGCTTAAAGAAGCGGGAATCCGTTCTCATTATACCCTGATCAGGGCCGGCGAAGGAGAGGACGATCTTGAACTGGATTTCCCATCCCGCCAGTTCAATCATGCGATCCTTTGTGTACCCTTGGAAAAAGATACGATGTGGCTGGAATGTACCAGTCAGACCGTAGCGCCCGGATATATGGGCGGATTCACCGGCAACCGGCATGCACTGCTCATCACGGAAGACGGAGGTAAGATAGTGGCGACGCCCCGGTATGGCATAAACGACAATACCCAGGTAAGAAAGATCAATGCGGAACTGACCGCTGATTCAAAATTACTGATCCGGGCCAACACTATTTACAGTTGTATGCAACAGGACGACCTGCAGCACCTGATCAATTCCCTGTCAAAGGATAAAGTGAAGGAAGAACTGCATGAGAAACTGGATTTCGCTACCTATGAAGTGGACCGGTTTGACTATAAAGAGCGCAGATCGCGGCGCCCTTCCGTAGAGGAACAACTGGATATTACTGTCAGTAATTATGCGACCATTACCGGCAAACGCTTATTCATTATGCCGAATATCATGACCCGGCATGCACGCCGGCTGACACCCAGTGAGAACCGGAAATATGAAGTGGAACTGGGCAATGAATACACGGATACCGATAGTGTGGAGATCGTGATCCCCGCCGGGTATTCAGCCGAATCTGTACCGCAGGACGTGGTGCTGGATACTAAATTTGGCCGTTACCGCAGTGCGGTTAAGTTCGAAGGCAACCGGATCCTCTATTATCGTTCCATGGTGCATTTTGCAGGAAGATTTCCGGCCAGTGATTATGCCGAACTGGTGAAGTTCTATGACGCCATGTATAAAGCGGACCGGGCTAAAATGGTCCTGGTCAAAAATGAATCCACGCCAAAAAGTTTCTGATCCCTCAATTGCCGGTCACCTGATAAATTCAGTTAAGTAGTATTATCGCTCCTCCAGATGCAGCCGGTGATACAGCCGGTGCAGGGCAGGAGAAAGTATGATGCCTACATTGGTG
>CALRQQ020000216.1:0-6294 GCA_943370345.1 Chitinophaga pinensis | reverse complement strand
ATCGCATCCTGGGTATACTCCTGAACTTTGGGGCCATACTGCATCCAGCGCTGCATCGGATTCACCAGCATTCGCAGGGAGGTATTCATGGCTTTCAGCAGACTGAGCTCACTGTTCTTCGGCTGTAAGGCATCCGCTTTGGCGATCAGTTGGTCCACTTTATCGGCTATCAGGTCATTATTGGCGACTTCATTCTTAATGTATGCCAACGTGATCTGGCAATAAGCCGCATAATAGTAAGGCAGCCATTGTGTTTTTTCTGCATCACCGATCCGTTCGAATGTAGCAGCGATATCATTGAGCCGGCTCATTTCATTGGAACTGAAAATGCTGTCGATCTCTGCAATATTCTTCTTCATGGCGCCCATGTATTTTTCGCTTTGAGAAAATACCGGTTGTAATAACAGGGCTGTCAGGAACAGCAGGAGTAATTTTTTCATATTGATCATTGTTTAGGTTTTATGGTTATTGATTAAAGTCCGTTATCGATCACTTCATTGCTCCGGTCGATCCCGAAGCTGATAAAGGCCCCGATGTACACAAACATGCGGGAGGTGGGCAGAACGGGCTCTTTGCGGATACCATTATAGGAATACTGATAGCCGTAGGTCTGTCTGATATTGAAGATATTGCTCACCTGCAGCACATATACGGCGAAGGACTTTGCATCCTTCTTGCCGATGGAGGGAAGGTAGTTCAGTGCAAAACTCACGTTGTGAAAATCAGGGATCGTGCCCCGGTCGGTGAACTTATACGCATTGCTTTCGTACCGGATATTATAATAAGGGCGTCCGCTGCTGTAGGTATAAGACAGGTTGAAATTGGTCTTGATCTTTTGCACAAATTTCTTCGTTACAATGGAACCATTGTGTTTCGCGGCAAAATTGGGCGTGATCGCAAAGGGGAAGTTCAGGAAATCCCGTTTGGTATCGAGGAAGGAATACGTGATCCAGTAATCGAAGTTCTTAATGGTTTTTTTATCGCGCCAGAAAAATTCGATCCCCTTCGCCTCCCCATAGCCGTTGGTGCTGACCGCTGCTTCGGTAAAGCCCACAAAATCGGTCTTGATAAGGTTATGGTATTTTTTATAGAACACTTCCGCGCGGAATGATTGCTGGTTCAGTACTTTCTGGTATTGCAGGATATAGTGGGCCGCTTTCATGAATGACAATTCATTGGGTGAAGGCAGGTACCGCCGTTCCGGATTCTGATAAAAGATCCCGTATGCAAATGAGGCCTGGCTGCCCTTGCCGAGTTTATAGGCCAGCGACATACGGGGTGCCAGGTTGAATTTGCTGAGGTATTTTGAATGTTCTAACCGGAGACCACCCTTCAGGGCCAGGTCGTTGGTGGCATACACATCGGATTCGGCAAAGAAGGAACTGATGGTTTCTTTGAGACCGCCGGGGTAGTTCTGATTGTTATACGCGGTGTATACCGATTTGTCTTTACTGAAATTATATTCACTGCCAAAGCGGATACCGCTCAGTCCTTTGAACTTTTTCTCGAGTACCAGTTTGGCATTAAAGTAATTGCCTTTGTTATCCAGGTGAAAGGTTCTGGCTTCCAGTCCGGACAATAGCACTTCATTGCCGGCATTGTTCTGCATGGCACTGCGGATATCATCCTGGTTATTGGTGTATGATAATCCGGCATTGATCCGCCATTTTTTTGCCAGGTTCTCCCGCCAGGAGAGGTTGTGAAAATGGTTGGTATTGCTGAGGCCGAATTTATCGCGGTAGCCCAGTGAATCAATACTGTTCACGGTAAATGCGAGTTTATTCCCGCTGAAATAGCCATAGTATTTCAGGAAGCCGGTCTTTGAGGTTTTGATGCGGAAGTTGGCATCAGCATTATGGTAATTGGGAACCGTGGAATAATCCTGCCGTTGTTTGATCACGGCAAAAGCCGGGGCCAGATTGGTATAGGAATAGCTGGCACCAAAGGAGGACCTGTTATTCTTTGACAGATGCTGATAGCCGGCACTGCCACCGATCACACTCAGTCCGAGATTGGCGGAAGAACGTTCGGGCAGGTCGATGGATTCAAGGATCAGTGCTGAAGAAAGTGCCTGTCCGTATAAAGCGGAATACCCACCGGTACTGAATACGGTTCCTTTAAAGATGAAGGGAGAGAAGCGTCCAAACTGTGCAATATTGGGAACACTGCTGAAGAAGAAGTTATTTACCAATGTACCATCGATAAAGGTCTTGGTTTCGGCGGCGGTTCCTCCTCTTACAAAGAGTCCTTCACTCTCCCCAACCTGTTGTGCCCCGGGCAATGTTTTCAAAGCCTGGGTAATATCGCCATTGGCACTGGCCGTGGTTACAATATCGATCGGATCGAGTACGGCAGCAGCCCGTTTGCGGTCGCTGGCTTCAAAAGTACCGGCCGATAACACCACCGCAGTAAGTTCACTGATCTCCTGTCTGATCACAATATCAATAATAATGATACTCCCCTCGATCTTTACAGTTTGCTCAACCGTCTTGTACCCGATACTGGTAACCTGCAGGATCTGCTGTCCTTTTTCGTAGGTTTTAAAGGAATAACGACCGGTGGAGTCAGAAGTCGTACCATCATAACTGTCTTTGATCGTAATGCTCGCTCCGGCTACCGGATAATTTTTATTGTCTTTCACGATACCCTTTACGGTCACCTGGGTCAATGCAGGAAGGGCGGCGATGATGAGGATAATGGTAAAAAGCAGGTTAAGGTTTCCGCGTCTCATTTTCAGGATTTGAGAACAAACATAAAGTAGTTTATAGTATAAACCAAAATGATTTTACAAAAAAGAACCGTCCCGCTTTTGGCAGGACGGTCGGAACCCCTATGAAAAATATTGTTTATTAATGCTTTACGATCTTTTGTTGAGCCGTTTGGCCATCGCAGGTCACCCGTACGATATAGAAACCAGGAGCCAGGTTGCTCGTGTTGATGGTTTCAGTCTGGTTGCTGCCGGTAGTGGCTTTGCGGTTCGCGATCTGGCCGTTGGCATTGAACAGTTCGAAAACGGTCTGCTTATTTTGCCAGTTGTTGGGTACCGTGATCCGCAGTTCATTCATCACCGGGTTGGGATAGGTCAGCAGACTGATGCTGTTAGCCTGATCTTTACTGAGGCGGATGATACGGGTTTCAGACAATTCACTTTTACCATCGATATCTACTGAACGGAGACGGTAGTATACCACGGGCACCTGGAAGGAAGCTACATTATCTGAATAGCTATAGTTTGCTTTAGTATCAGCTGCGCCGTAAGAAAAGACCATCGCAGCCTGTGAGAAGTTCACCCCATCGGTACTGCGCTCGAGTTGAAAATGGCTTACATTGATCTCAGAAACGGTTTCCCATTTCAGGTTTACTTTATCTTTTGCAAGGGAAGCATTGAAAGCGGTCAGTTTTACAGGCAGGGTGCTGATCGGTGCGATATAAGCGAAATTCTTGAACCATACTGAATACATCCGGTTGGCATTGCTGGCAGAACCGGTTGTCGTGGTACCCAGGCGCACCACCAGTGAGCTGGTATTGGTATACTTCACGGTGGTCATTACTTCAGTAGCCGCTGTATCAATATTGGTGCGATCCGTTACAGAACCGAGGAATTGCTTACCATTCAACAGCGGCAGATTGAGTGAACCTACCAGGTTGGATACGGTCAGTTGTGAATTATTCTCCAGTGTGTAAGAAGAACCGCCATAGAAGGCATCCCATTCCCGAAGGCGGCTGCCATTGCCATCAATATCCAGACCGGTCACATGAAACTCGCTCATCTGAGCAGGTACATTGGTACCCTTGTTTACAAACTGGAACTGGAACTCGATCCACCAGGTACCGGCACTGGTGATATTGCCGTTATTGAATTTGATCTGCGGCTGAAAGGCCTTATTAAAACCGTTTCCGGTCAGATCAAGATTATTTACAGTAACCTGGGAAGAAGAACGACCGGTAATGGTCATGATGGCATCCATCTGGCTGTTTACATTGGCGAAACGGTATACGGCGCCATTAGCAGTACCCGCAACAGAACCGGGTTCGAGTGAAGGGTTCTCAAAAGTCATTTCGCCGGTAGGTTGTGCGTTTGCATTCATTACAAAGGCAGACAGAATAACCAGCATCAGGGTCTGACGGACAGTACGGAAAAGGGGTAAAGTTGTTTTCATTGCTCAGAGTTACAGATTAAATGGTAGGGTGTAGATCGGACTAATCTCAGATTGCAATGAAACCCGTAAAATGGAAGTTGAAACGTACCGGGAGTAATATCCCGTTTAAGAAGAAGTAGTTTCAGGGTCGGATTTCGATTGTTTTCTTAGGATTTGTTCGATTCTGACACAAACATAATACGCAGTTTTTTTACTTGCAAGTATTTCACGCATTTTTTCGTAAAAAATACCGTATTTACTGTAGTAAAATTACGAGGATAAAATCAAGATCTTGATAATCATAGCTTAACAAATGGGTTCAAAATTATTAATTCCTCTGTTACTTCCTGCTGAGACAAAAAAAAGAGGATGTCATTGTTGACATCCTCTTTATATGCTTTTGGTATAGGTCCTTATTTATACTGCGGAATCAGTCCGTTAGCCAGTTCGACCATCTTCTTAATTCCCTCTTCAGGCAGGTTACCTTTCTTGAATTCAGCCAGCACATCCGGAAGTTTGTTTTCCATCTCCATCAGGAAATGTTCTTCAAACTCTTTCACACGCTTCACCGCTACTTCCTTCAGCAGTCCGTTGGTACCCAGGTAAATGATCGCTACCTGCTTTTCTACGGAGAACGGAGAGTATTGGGGCTGTTTCAGTACTTCCACGTTACGGGCACCCTTATCGATTACATTTTTGGTAGCCGCATCGAGGTCTCCCCCGAATTTGGAGAAGGCTTCCAGCTCACGATAAAGGGCCTGGTCCAGTTTCAGGGTACCGGCTACTTTCTTCATGGATTTGATCTGTGCATTACCACCCACACGGCTTACAGAGATACCTACGTTGATCGCCGGACGGATACCAGAGAGGAACAGGTTCGTCTCAAGGAAGATCTGTCCGTCAGTAATGGAGATCACGTTGGTCGGGATATAGGCAGATACGTCACCTGCCTGTGTTTCGATGATCGGCAGGGCGGTCAGTGAACCACCTCCTTTGATCAGGTGACGGATACTATCCGGAACGTCGTTCATGTTCTTGGCTACATTATCATCACTGATCACTTTCGCAGCCCTTTCGAGCAGACGGCTGTGCAGGTAGAATACGTCACCAGGATAAGCTTCACGACCCGGAGGGCGACGCAGCAGCAGGGATACCTCACGGTAAGCCACGGCCTGTTTGGACAGGTCATCATAGATGATCAGTGCCGGACGACCGGTATCGCGGAAGAACTCACCGATCGCCGCACCGGCGAAAGGTGCATAGAACTGCAGAGGAGCGGGATCAGAAGCAGAGGCCGCTACGATTACCGTGTAATCCATCGCGCCATTGTCCTGCAGGGTCTTCATCACCCCGGCAATGGTAGATGCTTTCTGACCGATCGCTACATAGATACAATATACAGGCTTGCCTGCTTTGTAGAATTCTTTCTGATTGATAATAGTATCGATACAGATCGCCGTTTTACCGGTCTGGCGGTCACCGATCACCAGCTCACGCTGACCACGGCCGATGGGGATCATCGCATCGATCGCCTTGATACCGGTTTGCAGGGGTTCTTTTACCGGCTCACGGAAGATAACGCCGGGCGCCTTACGCTCCAGGGGCATTTCATAACGCTCACCGGTGATGGGGCCTTTACCATCAATTGGATGACCGAGGGTATTTACCACACGACCAACCATGCCTTCGCCTACTTTGATAGACGCGATCTGTCCGGTACGTTTAACTTTAGCTCCTTCCTGGATACCACCGGTTTCACCCATCAGTACCACACCCACATTATCTTCTTCCAGGTTCAGGGCGATGGCACGTACCCCTGTTTCAAACTCCACCAGTTCACCATAACGCACATTACCCAAACCGTATACACGGGCAATACCGTCTCCAATTTGTAATACCGTACCAACTTCTTCCAGGTCGGCGTTGGCGTTAAAGTTGCTCAGCTGCTGGCGCAGGATGGCACTTATTTCATCTGGTTTAATTTCTGGCATATCTGTCTCTTTTTATTCTTTAAAAATTAGCGGATCTTATAAATAAAATCGTTGTTCTCAAATTGTTTGGCGATGGCTTTCAGGTCATAGGCCACACTGGCATCCACCAGCTGATCGCCTACCTGCAGTACAAAACCACCGATCAGTTCCGGATTTACTTTCTC
>CALRQQ020000215.1:0-6340 GCA_943370345.1 Chitinophaga pinensis | reverse complement strand
CCTTTTCCGCTATTTCGAACCCGTTATTGGTCGATGTCATGATATTGATGCGCTCACGGGCATCATTACCCAATTTGGAGCCGGTTATTAATACACAATAGCTTTTTTCCGCTCCCCGGCCTACCCGTCCCCGTAACTGATGGAGCTGTGACAAGCCGAATTTCTCTGAACTTTCAATCACCATCACCGAGGCATTAGGCACATTTACCCCCACTTCTATCACCGTTGTTGAGACCATGATCTGGGTATCATGTTCAACAAATCTTTTCATATTTAGTTCTTTCTGCTCCCCGGGTTGCCGTCCATGCACCATACTGATCCAGTATTTCGGTTCAGGGAAATAGGCTTTCACATTCTCATAGCCCTTCATCAGGTTTTCATAATCCATCTTATCACTTTCCTCGATCAGGGGAAAAATGATATAGATCTGCCGTCCTTTATCGATCTCGGACCGGATAAAGTCCATGACCTTACTGCGCTGTGATTCAAAACGGTGTACCGTGGTGATGGGTTGCCGGCCGGGGGGTAATTCATCGATCACACTATAGTCCAGATCGCCATAGGCCGTCATGGCCAGGGTGCGGGGAATAGGGGTGGCCGTCATTACGAGTACATGCGGGGGTACTTCGGCCTTTTTCCAGAGGCGGGCCCGCTGTTCCACCCCAAACCGGTGCTGTTCATCAATGATCACCATGCCCAGTTTCTGAAACTGCACCACATCCTCGATCAGGGCATGTGTACCGAGTAATATTTTCAGTTCACCGCTGGCCAGTTCAGCCAGGATCTTTTTGCGTTCGGCTGATTTTACAGAGCCGGTAAGCAGGCGGACCGATACCCCTACTTTCTCCAACAATGCCCCGATACCCTGATAATGTTGCTGGGCCAGTATCTCCGTGGGGGCCATCAGACAGGCCTGGTAGCCATTATCCACCGCTAATAACATGGTAAGCACGGCCACAATGGTCTTTCCACTACCCACATCCCCTTGTAATAAGCGGTTCATTTGTTTGCCCGTGGCCGTATCGGTTCGTATTTCACGGATCACCCGTTTCTGCGCCCCCGTTAGTTCGAAGGGCAGGTGGTTCTTATAACAGTCATTGAAATAATCCCCGACTTTTTCAAAGATCACCCCTTTGGAAAACCGGTGACGCTGACTGCGGAGCAGGTTCATGCGTACCTGGGCAATGAAGAGTTCTTCAAACTTGATCCGTTTGACCGCTTCCCCATATTCCTGTTCCGATTGAGGGAAATGGATCTGCTGTAAGGCTTTATACCGGCCGGGAAGATTTAATTGTCTGATGATATCCGCCGGCAGATTCTCCTCCACGTCTTTTTCCTTTACCTGCATCATCAGCAGCTGGGTGAGTTTGCCGATCTGACGACCACCCAGCCCTTTCGCTTTCAATTTTTCCGTGGTGGAATAGACCGGTTCCAGAAAATTCTTTGCCAGCGGCTGATCGGGTACCAGCACTTCTAACTCGGGATGCACGATCTGCGGATTACCATTGAAGAAACCTACCCGACCATAGACGAGGTAGGACTTACCGGGTTCCAGTAATTTCTGTACCCAGTTGATCCCCTGAAACCAGGTCAGTTCCAGGATACCAGTCTTGTCTTTGAGCTGGGCCACCAATCGTTTTCCTGCTTTTTGTCCGATGATATCAAAACTCAGTAATACCCCGGCGATCTGTGCATATTCCGTGAGTGGCGTGAGTTCGCTGATCTGGTTGAGTTTGGTGCGGTCGATATGCCGGAAGGGATAATGATCGAGCAGGTCGCCAAATGTAAAGATGTTCAGTTCCTTTTTTAGCAGGTCGGCCCGCAGAGGTCCCACCCCTTTGAGGTATTCGATCGGATTGGCTAATATGGAGGTACCTGCTGAAATAAGAAGGACTTTCCGGCAAATGTAAACAATGAAGGGTGCAATCAGTTGGACTGTCGCTCTGCTTTTTCCCAGAGGACCGTCTGCTTTCCCTGTTTATATAAAAGAAAGCCCCGGATCAGGCAGAGGTTCATAAAAAGAAAATAATAAGGGATGCTCAGTATCCCTGCTTTTTTACCGGTACGGAGCAGGAACCAGCCCGCCAGGCTGAGCAGGTAGTAAAGTCCCTGCAGCACCAGTATCCATTGATAGAAGTCATTGCCGGGTGAAAGAAAGACCAATGCCCCGTTACTGATCAATAAGAGCAACAAGGCCGGGGGACAAACAAACCAGCGCAGAATGCGGCGGGAAAAATATTGAAAGGCCAGCCGGGGAAAATGAAAAAAATCAAGGGCCTTGCCCAGGTGGGCGGCGGCCTGATAGGCACCAGCCGCAATGCGGATCTTTCGTTTTTGTTCTTCCGCCAATGATACCGAAGGAGCTTCTGTGGCAAAAGCCCCCGGTTCATAGGCCATTCTGTATCCCTTCAGACAGACCTGCATCGCCATCATAAAATCATCGAGGATCCACGATTCCTTATCAGGGGTGAAGAGTGAGGTACGGATGGAAAACAATTCACCGGCGGCACCCACTGACGTATAAAACCGGGCATCCATTTTTTTCATGAACGATTCATAATGCCAGTAGAATCCTTCGGCCTGACCCACTGCCGAATTATCCGCATCCAACCGGATCTTTTTCTCGCCGGCCACGCCGCCAACGGAGGGGTCCTGGTAATGGGATACGATCCGCTTCAGACATCCGGGATTCAGTAAAGTATTGGCATCGGTGAATACTACTATTGGGGTATCCACCCGCTGCATGGCATGCCGGATAGCGGCATACTTCCCTTGCCGTTGGGGTTGATGAATGAGTTGAATAGAGGGATAACGTTGCGCCAGTGCAGCAGAATCATCCGTGGATCCATCGGTTACCAGAAAAATCTTCAGCCGGTGCGGCGGATAATCGATCGCTAACGTATTACTGATCTTTTGTTCCAGGATAGCGGCTTCATTGTAGGCCGCAATCACGAGACTGATCGCCGGCCATTCTGTTTCATGCAGGCTTACCTGTTTAGCCCTGCGTGACCGCGTGAATATCCAAAGTAATCCGCCGTATCCCAGGTAGGAATAGAACAGGACAGCCAGGGAAACAAAGAAAATCAGTTGAATGAGGGTCATGCGGCTATGTGAAAAATACGGTTCAGCTTTCGCAAATATCCCAAATATGCCGCTAAATCCTGCATGGCTCCCGTTTAAAAGAAGATTTTCGCGACTTATACAATCATAGGGGCTTGCTGGGATGGTAAAACCTGCCTATTTTGATACGTAGATTCCCTAATCAGGACAAACCACTATTGATGAAAAACCAGTTCCACCTGTTACAGCTTGATCTGTATTTCACCGACTATAAGTTTGGATTGTTATGTCTGGTCTCTGCGTTTGTGGTAACGCTGATCAGTATTCCTCCCATTATCAGTCTGATCCGGAAATACAAATTATATGATAAGCCCAATGCCCGGAAAGAGCATACGATGCCCATTCCCACGATGGGAGGCATTGCGATCATGGCGGGAATGGCCAGTTCATTATTTCTCTGGTTCCCCTTCAGTACGGAGCCTGCGCTGATCAGCTTTTTCTTTTCCGTGATCTTATTGTTTGGTCTTGGTATCATGGACGACCTGAAAGACCTGTCTGCCAAATATAAATTCATCATCCAGATCGGATTGGCGCTGCTGATCGCCATTTCAGGCATCCGCATCAGCAGTTTTGGCGGCCTGTTTGGCATTGACGACATTCCTGTACAATTACAGTTTACCATCACGGTGCTGGCCATTGTCGGGATCACCAATGCGTTCAATTTAATAGATGGGATCGACGGACTGGCCGGCGGGATCGGCTTCATGAGCCTGATCACCCTCGGGCTCTTCCTCATCATGAACCGGGATGGCAATACGGCGCTTATTGCTTTTGCCCTGGCTGGTGGTATGCTTGCCTTTCTTTATTTCAATTTCAATCCGGCCAAGATCTTCATGGGTGATACCGGCTCGCTGGTACTTGGCTTTGTAGTGGCTGTATTGAGTATCCGCTTATTGCAGGTCAACTCAACAGCAGTCGTACCTGCTTTGCCCAATGCGCCGATCTTTATCATGGGCGTTTCCCTGATCCCTGTATTTGATACGCTCCGTGTATTTGGTATCCGCATGTGGAAAGGCCATTCGCCCTTCTCCCCTGATAAGACACATATCCATCACCTGCTCACCAACCAGGGCTATACACATGCTTTTGCCGCCAAACTGATCTGCTTTGTGCACGGCTTCATCCTGATCGAGATCTATTTTCTGCGGAATATGCGGATGGAATTTCAGCTGCTGCTGTTAGTCGGGTTCATGCTCTTTGTAACGGTGATGCTGAAAAGGCTTGGGAAGTTGCTGGGGAAGAATGCAAAGGTGCATGAAGTGATTAAGGAATACCTGGGATAAACCACAAATTGCCTGCTATTTCGAGCGCAGCGGGAAACAGCGTTGAGACCATTGCTTGAAGGAGCACAACTACCCTCTTACCACCACGGCCCTCATCCCGAAAGGCCCGTGTGCCCCGATCACCAGACTTTGTTCGATATCGGCGGTTTTGGAAGGACCGGCAATAAAGGCACCGAATCCGGTATCGGATACATTGATCTTTTCGTAGGCGTGGTGCATGGTGGGTACCAGGTCTTTTTCGTGTATGAGCAAAATGAGTTGCTGTGCAATGAAGGGTAAGAGGCGGTTGACCATCTTTTCCTCGGTGACCCAGATGGATCCGTTTTCGGCAACAGCTACCCCACCCTGAATAATGGCGGTATCGACGGCTGCAAGCTGGTCGGCCGTTAATGAAGCGAGATCCGCAGGATGATCTGCCGTGGTATCGATCACCCAGGCACCATTGTCGAGTGAGGCAATGTAATCTTTTGCGGCAGCAAGGGAAGTAACTTCTTTACAGCTGCCACCGATCGCGGTGAGTACGGTGCTGAACTGGGTCAGCAGATCCGGGTAGCTGATCACTAATGACAGATCAGGCTCCGTGTAGGGAACAGATTCCGGTTTGTTCTTCCGGATCGCACTGAATATTTTATCGCGACTACTCATTTCTTTTTGTTTTGCATATACCAGTCACGGAAACTCTGTTTGGGTGCCTCGGGCATTTCGCGCTGCTTGTACCAGGGGTTCATTTTAAATTTTACCATAAAGGGCATATGCCGCAATACCCAGCGGGCTGAAGCACCACTGAATCGGTAAAGCGCCGGTCGTCCCAATACAAAGGCCATTCCCTTCATCATGATCTTCTTTGACAAGGGAAGATGACCTCCCTTGCTGAGTTCCTGCCGCCATTTCCATAACTGGTCATGGATATCGATCTTGACCGGACATACATTGCTGCAACTGCCACAAAGCGAAGAAGCAAAGGGTAAGTCGGAATATTTCTTCGGATCAAAATTGGGATTGAGGATAGAACCGATCGGACCGGCCACGGCGGTATGATAACTGAAACCACCGCTACGACGGTACACCGGACAGGTATTGAAACAGGCCGCACAACGGATACATTTTAACGCATTCCGGAAATCGGCTTTTCCTAATATATTAGAACGTCCATTGTCCACGATCACGATATGCATTTCCTGTCCGGCACGGGGCTTATGGAAATGACTGGAGTAAGTCGTTACTGGTTGACCTGTAGCACTGCGGGCCAGTAAGCGGAGGAACACCGACAAGTGACTGGCTTTCGGGATCAGTTTTTCAAAACCCATACAGGCAATATGCACATTGGCCGCATGCGTACCCATATCGGCATTGCCTTCATTGGTGCAGACCACCACCCCGCCGGTTTCAGCGATCGCAAAATTGACACCGGTGATGGCGAGCTCAGATGCAATGAATTTTTCCCGCAGGTGTACCCGCGCAGCTCTTGTGAGATAGGTCGGATCATTATTGCCTTTCTCGGTATGCAGGTGTTCGTGAAAGGTATCACTCACATCCTGTTTCTTGAGGTGAATGGCGGGTAATACAATATGACTGGGTGGTTCATGCCTGAACTGCACAATGCGTTCCCCAAGGTCCGTGTCCACCACTTCCACACCCTGCTCTTCGAGGTAATGATTGAGGTGACATTCCTCCGTGAGCATACTCTTGCTCTTCACGATCCGGGTGATGCCCTTGCTCTTTATTATTTCATGAATAATGCGGTTATGTTCTTCCGCATCCGCGGCCCAGTGTACTTTTACTCCATTGGCCAGTGCATTCTTTTCAAACTCTTCCAGGTAGCGGTCCATATTGGAGAGCGTATGGTTCTTGATCTGCGAAGCCCATTCCCGTAACTGCTCCCATTCAGGTAAGCCATGCGCGGCCTTGTCCCTTTTCTGGCGCACGAACCATAAGGT
>CALRQQ020000214.1:0-6366 GCA_943370345.1 Chitinophaga pinensis | reverse complement strand
CATTGCTCGTGCGGATCTCCGAACGGGTATCGCCAAAATTCCAGTTCCAGCTGCTGATGGCAGCAGGCGGCGTAGAAGCATCAATGAAGCGGATCGAATCACCGAGACAAACATTTCCACCGGTAGTAAAGCTGGCCGCAGGTCTTGGTAAAACGGTTACCGGTATACGGGTGGTATCACTCTTACATCCATTGGAGGAAGTGGTCACGAGGTAAATGGTATAGGTACCTGCTGTATTGTATTGATGATAGAAGGCTGTATTGTTGGTGCGTGTAACACTGTTGCCATCCCCAAAGTTCCAGTACCAGCTGCTGATGGTACCAACAGGCACTGAAGAGTTGTCGGTTATACGTACAGAATCTTTGGTACAGATATTTCCGCTGATACTGAAAGCCGCTGTGGGGTTTTCGAGTATGGTGACTGTTTTGGTGGTATCACCGGCGCAGCCGTTATCGGAGAGGATACGGTAGCGGACATCATAGTTACCCGGAGCCGGATAGAGTTTGGTGGCATTCACGGTATTAGCCGTGGTATTGTCGTGGAAGAACCAGGTATAGTTCGTGATATTAAATGTACCCGGTATTGATGTGCCGGTAAAAGGGATCGTATTAATAAGACAGGAAGGAGAAGGGAAACTGAAATCTGCTTTGGGTCCCGGTCGCACTACAACTTTCACCTGAGCGTTTTCAGTCTGGTTACAATTTTCTATGACAGTTGCCGAATAAGATACAGGGATATAATATGTGCCGGGTGTGGCGAATGAAAAGTCCTGTTGCAACGTGTACACATAGTAATTCCGGCCATTCAGTTGTTCTGTTCGTACAGGCACCGGGTTTACAATTACGGAATCGGTGTTGGGGGTCATTCCGGGAACCTGGCTCAGTTTCCAATGAATGGACGTGGCGGGGTAACCCACTTTGATAAAGAGCCGTACGGGTGTTTTAGGACAGGTGAATGAGTCCGTAGGCGTACTGCTGAATGCGTTTTTGATCTCGCTGTAATAATTCAGGTTATTGATGAATGTGCCTACATTGTATCCATAGCTTTCAAAATAGCCGATGCCATACATCGTACCGATGAAAATCGAATCACAGGTCAGCCGGTGCTGGGCGGCGGCACCGGGTATACGGGCTACGGCCACTGAAAAACCTGGATGATTCGGATGGGGACGTGTGTTGAGCGGATCAAATAATAAATTATCGAGACGAAGTGAGTTCAATCCGGCAGTCGGAACGATCACATGTACATAGTTGTAGTCGATGGTGCTTTTGCGCGTGGCATAGAAGAGTACATCTTTGCGGCCTTGTTCCAGGGGACTGAGGTAAAACATTTCGGGATCACCATAGGCAGTAGAACTGAAGCCATAACAACGGTTACCACCCGGCGTATACTGCGCCACCATGATCGGCTTATCTGATTCAATATAATCACCACCGGTACTGTCGAGGAATTCGTAATAGAAGTTATTGATCAGTCCGGTCAATACGGTACCGTTTCTTTTTACCACGGTTGACGGATCTTCCACAGCGACGCGGTAGAAATTTTTAAAAGGAGCATTGATATCCGTGCTGGTATTATTCAGCATATGATACGTGAGATAACGGGTACCCCAGGCCTGAGTGGGGAATACCTGTTGCTGCATTACTTCACCACCATCACCACGGCAGAGGCGGATACCACTGCTGCCGGAGAACAGCGCCACAGGATGACAGACTCCGTCTGCACCGGGTACTGAAACGACTTTACTGCCGGTAAGGTCTTTACTGGCGGCCCATAACTGGCTTCCCCCACTCAGTTTACCCATCACATTATACATTTCCCCTTTCATCAGGTTTACAGTATAGGTCTGTGTGCTGACCCAACCATTGCGGGTACTGTCCGCAGGTGTGATCTGTAAGCGGGTATAATCTTCTGAAGCAATTACATAGAACCAGGAATACCAGGCCGGACCGTTTTGAGTGTTGGTAGCCGTGCTGGTAGGCGGACTGAATCCTGAAGTGGATTGCGAATAATTCAGGGAGTAATATTTATAGCCATAGGTTTCCACCGGCATCAGCATGGTTGCGGCGGAGGTCATGGTATTATAAGAGTGGGCGTATACGACTATATCAACATCGCTTACTATATGTACGGATTTGTTATGTAATCCTTCATTGAATACGCGTGCATCATCACCTCCTGTTTTTGGAATGAAGATGCTGGCATTTACGGTATTAGCGGGAATATTGACGGTCTGACTCCAGGTGGTATTGGTCACTGAAACGGTAACAGTGGCCGCCACATCTGTACTCAGGTAGAGTACCAGTTCCTGTGTATTGAAGGGGGGACCTTCGGCGTCGAAGGTCCAGTGGTATCCATAACCCAGCCAGAACTCCTTGCCTCTGTTTGATTTATCCTGTGCATGTATGAATGAACCGCTGAGGAGCAGTAACAATACACATACAAATGTTAGTGGTTTTAGTGTCATTGATTCAGAAATCAATATTCCGTCAATTCGCTTGGTGAAACAGTAGAATTAATTCTACAACTAAAAATCATTAACGGGGGTATCCTTGTCGCTCATTTCATTTCCACCAAAACTAAAAATAACCAAAATGAAGAAGAGCTGCTTTGGAAAAATCCTGCGATACCTTCCGGTGATCCTGTTTTTCCTTTCTTCCCTCCTGGCTTCCGGTCAGCAGAGTTTTTACAATGTCAAAAACTGGCGTTTTGCCAATCCGAGACAATTCGGGTTCACTGTAGCTGATATTGATTTTGTCAATGATACCCGTGGGGTGGCTGTAGGTGCCAGTGGCGGTATTGCTTATACCAATGATGGCGGTGCTACCTGGAGTTATGCCAACTTCTCTTTTATTGACCGTACAGGTATCCAGTCATCCACCAGCTTTTCCGATGTGCATTTTTCTTCTACGAACGTGGTATATGCGGTAGGTTCTGGCGGTGCGATGGCCAAATCAGCGGATGGCGGAGCGAACTGGACATTTGTCAGAACTACTTTTTATAATACAGGTCGTAATATCAATGCTGTTTGGTTCCTCGATGATAACAAAGGGTATATCGGCGGTCAGTGGAATGCGGTGGATTCCATTCCCCGTTTGTATGTAACGAACAATGGTGGTGCTACCTGGGATTCCCTGGTATCTCCCATTGGTGGAAAATCCAAGATCGGGTATGTGAACAATACGAACCTCGCGCCGATCGTAACCGATATTACACCTAAAGCCAAAGAGATCAGCCGTATCGAGTTTCTGAATCCGACCACAGGGTATATAACAGGTACTTCTGCCAGCGGCGGTGGTAACTACTTCGACCGTCATCCGGCGGTGAATACCACTACCTGTGTGCCTAACAATACCACTACTAGTACCAGTGCCGGTGATGCCAGCTTGATATGGAAATTCACAAACGGGGTGCTTTTTGATTATTCGGTCAGTAAGGAACGACTCGGGTACAATGGTATTTATAATGCAGCACCAAACTGTTCGTATCGTTTTGCCTCTAATACGGTGCATACCCAGAATTACAAAGCGATGAATATCATCAATGACTCTACGTTGCTGATCATGTCCTCTAATAACAATATAGTAATCCGTATCAATACGGGTAAAAATGACAGTACATTAAATATCAATGTTCCGGGTGTTTATGAAAAAGGAAAGTACACGCTGCTGAATGCACCAAGCCCACCTCTCAACAACTCCAGTGCACTGGGTGCATCTATTCCGGCAAACGCGGTATTTGCCTTTTTGAATCCGACAAATATTCTTAGGGCGGCCAATGGTAAATTATTCACCCCTGTATTATCCGGTACGTTTGGTGCTACCAACAGATTATGGACGTCTACCAACAATGGAGTAACCTGGGTGGAAGAGCGTTTCCTGCCTACCGGAAGAAATTATAGTGAATTTGGTGCGCAAGCGATAGATATCCTGCCTTCAGGCAAATTTGTCATTGCTGGTCAGGCCGGTGTGGTGTCTGATTCTATTCCCGGTGGTCGCTGGAACAGCAACTACAAGGTGGATGCGGTAGGTTCTTTTAATAAGATCGATTTTGCCGATTGTAATAACGGTATAGCTGCCGGGGGTGGTACGATTGCCATCACCAATAATGCCGGTAAGACCTGGACCGAGTATATCCGTAGCGATTTCCAGGCACTGAATATTTCTATTAACTCTACTGCGTATGTACCGAATAATCCGTCAACGGCTTATTTTGCTACCAGTACCGGTACCATTTATAAATCCACCAATATCAATACACCGGCTGCCGTAATGGATCCGATGTATGCTGATCCGAATGATCAGGCATGGGATGTGGCGACAGTAGGTAATGACAGTGTATGGGCCTGTGGTTACAGTGGTTTCTCAGTACCTACTGCTAACCGGGTTCCTAAAGTTTACCGTTCATTCAATGGAGGGCTGACCTGGAGTGTATACAGCAATTTTGGCGTAGGTTCTTTATTCCAGAATTTCCGTCATATCGAATTCCCCACCCGTACCACAGGTTATGTAGCCGGTACCCGGGATACGATCTGGAAAACCACCGATGCCGGTGTGACCTGGAACAAACTCCCGCTGCCTTTCCCCGGTGTAACCCCGCAGATCACTTACAATGATATGTTTGCCTTAGATGCCAATACGATCTTCTTAGTAGGTAATGGCTTCCCACGCAAAGTGATCATCCGTTCACTTGACGGTGGTAATACCTGGCAGGATATCACCGGAAATGCACTCGCTATTTTCCCGGTAGGTAACTTTAACTCCGTGGTTTTCCATGATGCCAACAATGGTTATGTAGGTTGTGCCGGTGGCTTCCTCGTTACCAACAACGGGGGTGTTACCTGGAGACTTGATTTCCCGGCCAGTAACTCCAACCAGATCAGTATGGCTTTTGCTCCGAAGAAAGTACCGGCTGGTATCAACTTCGTGAACCGCAAATTATTTACCGTAACTGTATTCAGTAATAATATCCTTGAGTATGGTGACCGTGCCAATGTGGATGTGAACAGCACTGAAGTGATCGGCAATGCTACCTGTACCAATCTCAGCGGTGGTAGTGTAACGGTAACGGCAACAGGTGGTCTCGCACCCTATACCTACAGTGCAGATGGTGGTCCGTTCCAGACTTCAAATGTTCTGACCGGTCTTACACAGGGTACACATACCATTACCATCAAAGATGCATTCTGTGGTACTACAACCAAGACCGTAAATATCGGTTTCACCGACAACCTGGTGGTGAATACGATTCCTGCCATTGATACATTAGTTTGTTCAGGTTCACCGGTTCCCCTGCTGGCCAGTACCAATGGTACCGGTGCCAGTTATACCTGGGTGCCGATCGGCGGACTTTCTTCCATCACTATTGCGAACCCCGTAGCTATACTGAATCAGGATCGCACGTATACGGTGACTGCCACACTGAATGGTTGTATCCGTTCCAAATCGGTGAATATCCGTATCAAGCCGCTGCCTTCAATCAGTGCCGGTCCTGACCAGACCGTTGTGGAAGGCGATGTGGTGAATTTTGCGGGTACAGGTCCTGCTGGTACACAGCAGATCAGCTGGACGCCTTCTACCGGTATGAATGGTGCCAATACCTATACTCCGTCTGTGAAGCCAAGTGGTACAACCACATATACTATGACCGTACGGGATAATCAAAGCTGTACGTCTTCCGATAATGTAGTGGTAACCGTACTGCCTTACTGTCTGAAAGTAATGGATGCCTTTACGCCGAATGGTGATGGACAGAATGATACATGGGTCGTGACCAATAATGGCGGATCCTGTACCAAGCAGGTCTATGTAACTGTATTCAACCGCTATGGTAACATCGTATATAAGGACGACAACTATGCCAACAAATGGGATGGCCGTTATGACGGTAAGCCCGTGGCCGATGGTACCTACTATTATGTAATTACCTATCGCCTGATCAACGGTGCTTCTGTAACGGTGAAAGGAGATGTAACCATTTTAAGATAACCAACCAAAACGCAACACAATGAAACGTTATATATTATCTGCCATATTGCTGGGTGCTGCCTTTTCTGTAAAGGCGCAGCAGCTCCAGACGTCTTCCATGTACGACATGCAGGGCGTGATCCACAACCCGTCTACCGCCGGTGCATACGCCAAGGGCTTTGTCGGAGCCACGTACCGCAGCCAATGGAGCGGACTGAGTGGAAGTCCCAAGACAGCCACTGTATTCGGTTCCTTTGATCTGCCCGAGCAGAAGATCGGCTTAGGTGGTTATATCTACAATGATAAAACCGGTCCTACATCCCGTACCGGTATTGCTTTGCAGTTTGCCAAGCATATCCCAATGGCCAATGGCGCCAAGTTCTCCGTAGGTATTGAAGCC